>JACPFR010000044.1 GCA_016182905.1 Elusimicrobiota bacterium | reverse complement strand
TCTCGACCTTGAAGGCCGGGCGCGGCGCGGCGGAGGCCAGCGAGACGGCGAGAAGCGGCGCGAGCAGGAGCATGGGGAGGGCGGCGCTTAGGGGATCAGGATGCCGGCGATGTTCGCCGTCATGAAGGTCGCGATGGCGCCGACGACCATGGCCTTCAGGCCGAGCTTGGCCAGGTCGTGCCGCCGCGTCGGGGCGATGCCCGAGATGCCGCCGATCTGGATCGCGATCGAGGAGAAGTTCGCGAAGCCCGACAGCGCGTAGCTGACGATGATCACCGAGCGGTGCGACAGCGGCGCGCCCGACTTGAGGATGTCGGTCAGCTGCAGGTAGGCGACGAACTCGTTGAGCACGGTCTTCACGCCGATCAGCTTGCCGACGGTCCAGCAGTCCTGCGTCGGCACGCCCATCAGGAAGGCGAGCGGCCAGCCGAGCACGGCGAGCAGGTTCTCGAGGCTGACCTGGGGGAAGCCCGCCCAGCCGCCGGCGGTCTTGAGCAGGGCGTTGAGCATCGCGATCAAGGCGATGAAGGCTAACAGCATGGCCGCGACATTGAACGCCAAACCCAACCCCTCCGAGGCGCCGCGCGCGGCCGCGTCGATCGCGTTCGCGTCGATCTTGTCCCGGCTCATCTTGACGTGGCCGAGGGTCTTGGGCGTGCCCGTCTCGGGCATCGCGATCTTGGCGCACACGAGCGCGGCGGGCGCCGACATGACGGACTGGGCGATCAGGTGGCCGGCGATGTCGGGGAAGTAGGGGTGCAGCATGCCCACGTAGGCCGCGAGCACGCCGCCCGCGGTGTTGGCGAAGCCGCCGGCCATCACGGCCAGCAGCTCGGAGTTGGTCATGTCCGCGACGTACGGTTTGACCACGAGCGGGGCCTCGGTCTGGCCGACGAAGATGTTCGCGGCGGTCGACAGGGTCTCGGCGCCGGAGGTCTTCATCGTCTTGTACATGACGATCGCGAAGACGTCGACGATCCACTGCATGAGGCCGATGTGGTAGCCGACGGTCATCAGCGCGGAGACGAAGATGATGGTGGGCAGGACGTTGAAGGCGAAGTTGATCATCGGCGCTTCTATCTTCCCGGTGATGAAGGAGCCGAACAGGAACTTCGTGCCCTCGTTGGTGAAGCCGAGCAGCGCCATCGTGCCGTCGTTGAGCCTTTCGAAGAACCAGAGGCCCGGCGCGGTCTTGAGGACGATGATCCCGAAGAAGAGCTGCAGGGCCATGCCCCAGGCGACGAGCTTCCAGTTGATCTTCTTCCGGTCGGTGGACATCAGCCAGCACAGGCCGACGAGGGCGAACAGGCCTATGAAGGACGTGGAGCGCTCGAGGACCGTGCTGGGCGCCTCCGCCGCCTTGCGCGCGTCCATCTGCGCGCGGATTTGATCGGCCTGCGACGGAGCCGACGCCGTGGAGACCTCGACTTTATCCTTGGGCACGGCGGCCGAGAAGGCGACGGTGGTCATGGCGCCGAACAAGCCGCACGCCGCGAAAAGGGCCCAGACTCGTCCGAGACGACGCACCGAGGGGGGGATGGTCATGTAGGAATTGTAGCAAAGGGTCGGAACTTTTCTATGATGCTGACCATGAACGACGCCGCCTCGAAGAAGAACGCGATCGCCGCCGTCCTCCTCGCCGCCCTCGGCTACTTCGTCGACATCTACGACCTGATCCTGTTCAGCATCGTGCGCGTCGCGAGCCTCAAGGACATCGGCGTCGCTCCCGAGGCCATGCTCGACACCGGGCTCCTGCTGATCAACATGCAGATGGCGGGCATGCTGCTCGGAGGCCTGCTGTGGGGCATCTTGGGCGACAAGAAGGGCCGCCTCTCGGTCCTGTTCGGCTCGATCGCGATGTACTCGGTCGCCAACATCGCCAACGGCTTCGTGCACTCGGTGCCGGCGTACGCCGCCTGGCGCTTCATCGCCGGCGTCGGCCTGGCGGGCGAGCTGGGCGCCGGCATCACGCTCGTCTGCGAGCTGATGCCCAAGGAGACGCGCGGCTACGGCACGATGATCGTGGCCGGAGTCGGCATCGCGGGCGGCGTCGTGGCCGGGCTGGTCGGCGACTGGTTCGGCTGGCGCAACGCCTACTTCATCGGCGGCGGGATGGGCCTGGCCCTGCTGACGCTGCGCGTCGGCGTCTACGAGTCCGGGATCTTCGACAAGGTGATGAAGGCCAAGGACGTGCGCCGCGGCGACTTCTTCATGCTGTTCTCGACCCCGGACCGCGTGCGGCGCTACCTGTCCTGCATCGCGTTGGGCGTGCCCGTCTGGTTCGTCATCGGCATCCTCGCGACTTTCGCGCCCGAGTTCGGCAAGGCCCTCGAGATGCCGGAGCTGCCGACCGGCTCGCGCGCGGTGATGTGGCTTTACGCGGGCTGCGCGCTCGGCGACTTCGCCAGCGGCGGCCTGAGCCAGTTCCTGCGCAGCCGCAAGAAGGCCGCGCTGACCTTCGTGGTCGCGACCGCGGTCACCTGCGCGGTGTACCTGAACCTCCGCGGCGCCTCGTTGACCCCGTTCTACCTGACATGCGGGGCCCTCGGCTTCTTCTCCGGCTATTGGGCGGTGTTCGTGACCATCGCCTCGGAGCAGTTCGGCACCAACATCCGCGCGACCGCGACGACGACCGTCCCGAACTTCGTGCGCGGCTCCCTCGTCGGAGTCTCCTTCCTCTTCCAGATGCTCAAGCCGGGGCAGGGCATCATCGGCTCGGCCGCCATCGTCGGCGCCCTCTGCTTCGCCCTCGCGCTCCTATCTCTGATAGGCCTGCGCGAGACCTTCGGCAAGGACCTCGACTACCTCGAACCCCATATGTAAGGTGTCAGGCATTCCGCTATTTTCACTTTCAAAAGTGAAAATAGCGGAATGCCTGACACCGTTATTGGGACTTGAGCCAGCGGGCGAGCTTGAGGTAGACGAGGGCGACGCCGGTGTAGAAGGCGGCGAAGAGGGCGAAGGCCGCGGTGCCGAAGCCGGCGAACAGGCCGCCCCACAGCAGGAAGCCCGCGACGAAGCTCAGGTAGGTCAAGGTGCGGATCGCGCCGAGGATGCTGCCGGCGAGCGCCTTGTCCTGCTTCGGGATGCGGTCCTTCATGATGGTGTCGAGGTGGATGATCGCCATCTGGCTCGCAAAGCCGATCAGCAGCAGGACGGGCGAGATCGGGAAGATCGGCCACACGAAGGTGAACAGGGCGGTCTGGCTGATGAAGGCCCAGGAGCCGAGCATCGTCGCCGCGGTCCAGATCAGGGACTTGGCGGCGCTCTTCGCGTACAGCTTGCGGCCGGCCTCGTCGCGCTCCGCCTCGGGCAGCGCGGCGGTCTTCTTGTCGATCAGGCGGCTGATCCGGTCCATCGCCAGCGCGCCGAGCAGAGCGCCGACGCCGTACAGGCCGGTCAGCGAGCCCGCGACGGCCGCCGCCTGCTTCGGGTCGCCGGCGACGTAGGCGCCGAAGGCCGTGGCGATGATGTAGTACATCATGTACAGGAAGCTGGAGAGCAGGACGTAGCCCATCAGGGGCTTGGCGATGCCCGGGTTCTTGAACACGCCGCGGAAGCCCGCGCCCCAGCCCGCCTTCTTCGCCTCGACGGCCGCGGCCGGCGTGGCCTTGGGCAGCTTGAGGAGGAAGGCGAGGCCCGCGGCGATCGCGAAGGCGACCGGGGCGGGGTAGATCACCGCGCCGAAGCCGAACGCGGCGATCGCCAGGCCCATCGCGGAGGCGACGAACACGGTGCCGTACTCGATGAAGTCGCGGAAAGAGCCGAAGCGGCTCGACGAGGTCGGCTTGTCGTGGAACCAGGCGACCTGGAGCTTGTGCTCGGCGACGCGGCCGATCGAGTGGAAGAAGTAGTCGAGGCTGAACAGGGCGATCAGCGCCGCGAGCGGCAAAGTCCCGGTCAGCGGGTTGAAGAGCAAAGCGATCGTGATCCAGATGCCGGTGCGCACGCCGAGCACCGTGCGGTAGGTGCGGCTGATGCCGAACTTGTCCACCCAGCGGCCGCCGAACAGCGCGCCGGCGGTGTAGGCGAGGTAGCTCACCACGGTCAGGCCGGCGAGCGCCAAGAAGCCCTGCGTCAGCGGCTGGGTCATTTGAGAAACGGCCAGGGACGTGGACTCGACGACGGTCGAGACGAGGATGAAGGTCGACAGGAAGCCCATGACGACCTTCGAGAACAAGCCCGGCGCTTGAGAGGGGGCGGCATCCGGAGCCGGCGCGGGGGCCGGTTCGACCTTGGGGAGCGGGGCCAGGTCGTCCGCGGTGGGTTGCTGGTAGTCGCCGCGGGCGCGGACGATCTCGCCGTTGTCGCGCTTGATCTTCAGGACCATCCGGCGCGAGGCGAGGAGCGCGGAGCGGATCGCGTCGCGCCAGGTCTTGCCCTTGCCGATGACCTCGGCCCATTCCTCGTAGGCGTTGCCTTTGGCCGCGACGATCCGGTCGCCTTCCTCGACGAACACGCGCGCGAGCTCCACGCCGGGCATCTTGCGCGCGGCCTCGAGCCCTTCGACCGCCTCGAGCGTGCCGTTGCGGCTGGAGGCGAGGAAGGTGTAGTGGATCACGCCGTCGGGCGCGTGGCCCGGGTCGACCTTCAGGCCGAGCGTCGCCCGGAAGCCCTGCTCGACGAGGCTCATGCCGGTCAGGCTCTTCACCGCCTGCCAGATCGCGACGCCGCCCATGAAGGGATTGATCTCGATGACGCGCGGGCCGTCGGGGGTGGAGAAGAGGTCGAGGCGCGCGTTGCCGTCCCGCAGGCCGAGCGCCTTGAGGGCGCGCTCGGAGGCGGCGATGAGCTCGGCGTGGTCCGCGACGGCGGTTTGGCCGGGGAACACCAGGATGCCGCCGGCGAGCTCGCCCTTCTGCCCGAGGCCTTTCGTGTCGGAGACGATCGCGAAGGCGGCCTTGCCGTCCTGCATGACGACCTCGACCGAGGTCTCCTCGGTGCCGGGGTTCTTCTCGAGCATGCGCTCCATCATGAGGCCCGGGTGCGTGCTGAAGGTGGTCTGCTTGGCCTCGGGGCGGGCGACGAAGTCGCGCACGGCGGCGTCCATCTTGAGGTAGGCGGCGGCGGCCTCGTTCTCGGACTTGATGTTGAGGTCGAGGAAGCGGGAGTTCTCGCCGCGGCTGGTCTTGATCATGACCTTGTACTTGCCTTCCTCGGAGATCTCGTGGTACGCTCGGCGCGCCTCTTTCTCGCTGCCGATCACCGCGTACGCGACGTGCTGGCTCGCGTCCGCGTTGAGGCGCTTGCGCGCCTCCGGCTTGTTGTCGGCCGCGGCGACGACGTCGCCCGCGATGCCCTTGGCGCCGAGCTTGTCGGTGATCCGGCCGGTCAGGCTCGCGTACAGGCTCATGAAGCCGACGACCGCGTGCGCCTTCGCGCCCTCGGGATGCGCGGCGACGGTCTCCGCGATCTTGCCCATGGTCTTCCCGTCGCGGGTGTTGATCGGGGCGGCGATGAAATTCGAGTCAGGAATGCCGTCGATGGAATTCTTGCGGTTCGCGGGATCGTCCACGAGCACGAGGTTGAGGCCCAGCTCCTTGGCGACGCGCAGCGCCTCCTGCATGATGAACGGGCGCGAGCCCTTCGTGCCGACCATGACGACGGTCTTGCCGCGGACCGACGCCTCGGCGATGGCCGCCGACTCGGAGAGGCGCGTGTCGGGCGCGGAGGGGATCGCGGTGACGGCGGCCGGAGCGGCGGCGTGAGGGACGGCGGGAGGAACGGTCTGCGCGGCGGCGGCGTTCGGGACCGAGGCGGGCGCGAGCGGCGCGGGCGCGGAGCCGGCCTGCAGCGAGGCGGCGGACAGGGCCCCGAGGGACGGAGAGAGCAGCGCGGACGGAGCGCTGGAAAGAGGGGAGACGATCGCGGCGCCGACGGCCGACGCGGAAACTCCCGAGACGGGAGCGACGACGCGCGCGGTCTGCGCCCATGCCGGCCAGGGCGCGAGGACGACGACGAACGAAACGACGAGGGACATCGCTGAGCGAAGCGCGCGTGATTTCATTGTTGGTGATGTTACCACGCGACAACCGCCGGCGTTGTTAGATTTGGTCCCACTAGTAGGAGGCAATCGAACTACGCTCGCGGTGGGACCTTGGACTCCCGACCGTGGGCCCATAGTCCCCGCTCCAGGAGAAAATGATACGATCGCGCCATGAGAAATCCGATCTTCGCGGCGCTGCTCTGCGTCCTCGCGTCGATCCCCGCGCGCGCGGCGAGCGCCGAGACCTTGACCGTCCGCGCCGTCGCTTGGGACCGGTCTTGGAGACCCGCGACCGATAAGGAATGGGGCGCGCGCGTCGTGGCCGAGGTCGCCGCCGCCGCCAAGGAAGGAGCCGACGCCGTCGTCTTCCCGGAGAGGTTCTCGGACGGGCGCGACGTGCCCGGAATACTCGACGCGGTGAGGGCCGCCGCGGGAGAGGACCGTCTCGTGGTCCTCGGCTACGCGCCGCACCGGAACCCCGGCGAGGACTCCGCCTACGGCCGCGCCTACATCCTGTCCGGCGGGACCTGGCAGATCATGGACAAGCTCGACCCGACGCCGGCCGAGCGCGCGGAGAAGCCGCCGCTGAAGCCCGGCGTGCGCCTGCCTCTGTTCCGCTTCCGCGGCGGGACGGTCGCGGTGCTCGCGGCGAGCTCGCTCGCTAAGCCCGAGATCGCGGCGTCGCTGAAGAAGCGCGGCGTCCAGCTCGTGCTCGTCGCGGCGCCCGCGGAGGACGAGGAAGGCTCGGCGCGGCTGGCCCGCTCCGCGGCGGCGCGCGCGGTCGAGCTCGGCGCCGCGGTCGTGACCGCGCCGCCTTCGCCCGCGGCCCCGGCCCTGCGGCTTCCCGCGCAGAGGGGCTTCGGCCTCGAGCCGCCGGCGCCCTCCGGCCGCGACTTCCGCGTCCCCTGGAGGAAGCTCCTCGACCTGCGCGTCGTGCCGGAAGGCTCGACCGAGCCCCGGCCCTTCCTGGAGTCGACCCACTATCAGGTCGAGATCTAGTCTTATGAAGGAAGTCGGGACGAAATAGCCGCGAAACACGCCGCGGGTACACTGCCGCATGGGAATCAGAACGCTTTTCGCCGTCCTGCTGCTGTCCTCGCCGGCTTTCGCGGGCGAGCGCATGGAGGTCCGCGACGTCGGCGGCTTCGACCCCTCGGGACGGACCATCGAGTTCCCCGACCGCTTCGGCTGGACCGCCTACGAGGCCGAGTTCGACTTCTCCCTCGACGCGGACGGGGCCTTGTCCGACGCCTCCCGCCTGAGCATCGTCATCGTCCGGCGCGGGGGAAAGAAGTGGAAATACTCCTGCCGCGCCTCGAAGGAGGACCTCTCCGCGCGCGTGGTGCCGCTCGGCGCCCGGACCTCGGTGATCGCCGAGTGCCGCGTGAATCCGAAGTCCTTCGCGAAGGCCGTGGACCTCGACGCCGAGGACGTCGGCGCTCCGGTGTTCGTCTTCGAGGCGGTGCTGGAAGGCGGCCGGACCCGCGCGGGAGGCCAGCGCGGCCTGCGCTTCCGCCCCGACGCTCCGGTGGCGTCCTTGGACTTGAGCCCTTACGCGGCGTCTCCCGACGCCGCGGGCTTGGCCGTGATCTTCCGCGCCGAGCAGCTCCACGGCGGGGATTACAAATAACAGCGGTCCTGAAAGGGTAACGCATTACCCTCGGGCCTAATTGGCCGTAGGCCTCTTGTCTGGGCCCGGGTTACCCATCCGCACCAGTTGCAAACTCGGCAGTTCCTCTATAATTCAGCAACGCCACTGGTTGTTCCATCTAGAGGAGCCGAACATGATCATCGAGAAAGCCGCCGCGAGAAAGTCCCTGGCCGTGACCTTGGCCCTGGCCCTTTTCGCCTCCGCGCCGGTGAACGCCTGGTCTCAGACCCAGTCCGCGGCGGCGCGCGCGGTGCCGGGTATCGGCGTCGGCGTGCTCGGCTCGATCGACACGCGCGTCACGGTCCTGCCGGCCACCCTCAGCGTGACGGCTTCCATCGCGCTTCCGAATCTCTCTCTGAATTCTCCGGCTCCGACCGTCGCCCCGGCCGTCAAGGCGATGGCCGCCGCGTCCGTCGCCGCGCCGCAGGCGATGGTTCCCGCCGCCCAGCCTCTCGCCCTCGAGGCGCACCCGGTCATCGGCGTCCTCAACGCGCTGCAGGCCAAGGGCGTCCAGCTTCCCGAGACCCTCTCCACCCGCGAGGACGCGGCGAAGCTCATCGTCGCGGCCCAGGCCATGCCCGAAGGGACGGCCAAGCAGAACATGATCGCGATGGCCGCGGCGATCAACGCCGCGAGCAACACGGGCTCGTCCGCGCAGCTCGGCCAAATCTTCGACGCCGAGCGCGCCCGCGCCGAAGCGCCCGAGCCCGTCGCGGCTCCGGCGCCGGTTCAGCCGGCCGGCTGGCGCTCGGTCGTCTCGCGCCTGCTTCCCGCCTCGCTCGCGAAGATGGTCGTCAAGAAGACTCCGCCCGCGCCCGCTCCCGCGCCGGCGCCCGTCGCCCAGCCCGCGAACCCCGAGGACTTCGCGGTGAAGATCGCGGACATGCACTACGCGCCGTCGGCGTCCCAGATCCCGGAGAACACCTCCAAGGTCCCCGTGTCCGACAAGCAGGTCGTCGGCCAGGACGACGGCCTCAAGGCGATCAAGTTCGGCCTGCAGATGCCCGGCCGCCACTACAACCTCTTCGTCGCCGGCCCCGACGGGTCCGGCCGCGAGACGGCCCTGCGCCACATGCTCCCCGAGGTCGCCGGCAAGATGGCGACGCCCGGCGATCGCGTGGCCGTGACGAATTTCAAGGACAAGGAGAACCCGCTCGTCCTCAACCTCGACGCGGGCCGCGGCCCGGCGTTCGTCAAGGGCGTGCGCAAGTTCGTCGCGACGCTGAAGGGCGTCCTCCCCGGCGCCCTCGAGTCCGGCCAGATCGGCGAGGCCAAGAGGCAGATCGTCGCCCAGGTGCAGGCGGCCGCGTCCGAGCGCGAGGAGGCCTTCAAGGCCGAGGTCGCGGCGATCACGCTCGCCGGCGGCGTCTTCACCGTCGAGTTCTTCGCGAAGCCCTCCGGCGAGGGCCGCATGATGGTCGGCCTCAAGCTGATGCGCAACGGCCAGCCCGTCGATCCCGCGACCGTGGACGCGGACATCACCGCCGGCGCCTACACCCGCGCCCAGTTCGAGCAGGCGAACAAGGAGCGCGACCAGAAGTTCCCCGCCGTCATGGAGAAGTTCAAGGCCATGATGGAGGAGAACAACGCGGCGATGGAGGCCGTGCAGGGCAAGATCGCCGAGCTCGAGTCGCAGGCCGTCGCCTCCGTCGTCTCCCAGGTCGCCCAGCCGCTGATGGGTCTGGTCATGCCGGAGACCAAGGTCACCCCCGAGATGACCGCCCTGCAGGCGAAGATCGAGGCGTGGTCCGCCGACTTCGAGGCGCGCGTCTCCGCCGTCGACGTGGACGGCTTCGGCGTCGCCTTCATCCAGAACGGCAACAAGCTCATGGTCGCCTACACGCACGGCGGCGAGGCCCTGAGCCAGGAGAAGGTCGCCGCCCTCATGGCGAAGGGCCTGACTCCCGCCGCGTTCAAGCAGATCCAGGAAGCCCTGTCCGCCGCCGTCGAACCCCTGCTCAAGGAGTTCAAGGCGAAGAACCAGGAGTTCGGCGCGGCGCAGCAGGAGCTGGCGAAGAACCAGCCGAAGGCCGCTGCGACGCCGGAGCAGCTCAAGGCCGTCGCCTACGTGAAGATGCTGATGCAGTTCTCGGCGTCGAACTACCGGATCTTCATGGGCAAGATCGGCTCGTCGTCCGACGAGGAAGGGATCAAGGACGCCCCCGGCCAGAAGCCGATGGACGCCGAGGACTTCTTCGAGGCCAGCGTCCTCTCCAGCAACGGCGCCACGAAGGGCGCGCCGGTGGTCTGGGTCAAGAACCCGACGCTCGACAAGGTCTTCGGCAAGGCCGACGACAACCGCCGCACGATGATCATCCCCGGGGTCGGCCTCGTCAAGGGCGGCGCCCCGGGAGGCCCGACGTTGATCGGCGGAGCCATCCAGCAGGCCGAAGGCGGCTTCCTGGTCATGGATTTCATGGACGTCCTCCGCGCCCCGGGCCTCTACCAGGCCCTGATGGCGGCCGCGAAGACCGGCGAGGCGTCGATGGTCGAGGGCGGCCTGCAGAGCCTGATGAACGGCAAGAACGAGTCGTATCACGTTCCCAGCAAGGTCAAGATCGTCCTGATCGGCTCGCCGAGCCTGCGCATGCTGGTCGAGCGCCAGGACCCCGACTTCGCGATGAACTTCCAGGCCTCGGCCGACTTCGAGTCCACGCTCAAGGTGAGCGAGGAGTCGGTGGCCGGCTACGTGCAGTTCTTCGAGAAAGCGGTGCTGTCGCTCGCCGCGGAGCTCAAGCAGGACGTGACGAACCTGACGCAGGACGCGATGAGCGCCCTCGTCGAGCAGGGCGCGCGCATGGCCGACTCCAATAAGAAGCTGACCGCGCAGTTCGGCGCCCTGTACGGCGTCGTCCGCGAGGCCACCTACTGGGCGCACGAGGCGGGCCGCACCGAGGTCCGCCGCGAGGACGTCGACACCGCCCTGCAGACCAAGCAGGACCGCGAGGAGGTCTATCGCCGCCACCTGCTCCAGGTCTACAAGGACAACGTGTTCGTCGTCGAGACGACCGGCAAGAAGGTCGGCCAGATCAACGGCCTCGCCGTGATGGGGACCTTCGGCGTGCCGATGCGCATCACCGTGGTGCCGTCCGCCGCGGGCGGCGCGGGCGGGATCATCTCGGTGGACCGTCAGGCGGGCCCGAGCCAGACCGGCTCGTCCTTCAACAAGGCGCTCGGCGTGGTCGAGGGCTTCCTGCAGAACCTGTTCGCGCAGAAGCGGCCTTTCCCGGCCCGCCTCTCGATCTCCTATGAACAGAACTACGGCGGCATCGACGGCGACTCGGCGACCTCGACGGAGATCTACTCGATCCTGTCGGCGCTGTCGGGCGTGCCGATCGGCCAGAACTTCGCGGTGACCGGCTCGGCCGACCAGTTCGGCAACGTCCAGGCCATCGGCGGCGTGAACCACAAGATCGAGGGCTTCTACGAGCTCGCGAAGGCGCGCGGCCTGACGGGCGATCAGGGCATCGTGATCCCGCAGGCGAACGTCGCCGACCTTCAGCTCTCGCTCGAGGTGGTGGAGGCCGTGAAGGCCGGCAAGTTCCACATCTACGCGGTCAGCCACGTCAGCCAGGGCCTCGAGATCCTGACCGGCGTCGCCTACTCGGAGATCCTGTCCAAGGCCCGGGCGAACCTGGCGCAGATGGGCAAGCCGGAAGCCAAGAAGGACTGATTCCGCGGACGTCTCGAACCGAGCCCCGGCCGGATCCGCCCTCGGCGGATCGACCGGGGCTCTTCTTTCGGCCCCCGGAGTCTTGAGCCGAAATAGACGAAAGTGTTACATCAATGACACGTGAGGAATATCCGCCGTGAATAAAATGTAGAGAGTCATGAATCCGGTCCTCTCTCTCGGCCTTCGAGTCGTTCTCGGAGCCCTGGGAACCGCGGTCTCCTTGATTCCGCGATCCTGGGAGTTGACGCTCGGCCCCGCGCTGGGGCGGCTGGGCCTCCTCCTCGACCGCCGGCGCCGTAAGATCGCCCGCGACAACATCCGCCGCTGCCTCCCCGAGCTCGGCCCGGCCGGCTGGGACCGCCTCCTGCGCGAGAACTTCGAGCACTACGGCGTCCTGTTCTTCGAGCTTCTTCACATGTATTCACCGCTGCCGGGGCATTACCGGAGCTACGCCCGGCGCACGGCGGTCCTCGAGGGCGTCGAGCACTGGCGCCGCGCGCACGAGAAGGGCAAGGGCGTGCTGTTCGTGTCGGCGCACCTCGGGAACTGGGAGCTGATGGCGGCCGTGGGGGCGATGGGCGGCGTGCCGCTGACCATCGTGACCCGCCACCTGAAGCCCGAGTGGCTCCACCTCAAGATGCTCGAGGCGCGGCGTTCCGTCGATTTCGGCTGCTTCTTCGACAACGAGAACCCCGCGCGGAAGATCCTCGGCGCCCTGCGCAGGGGGGAGTCGGTCGGCTTCGTGATGGACCAGTACGCCCCGCCGCCCACCGGCGCGCGCGTGCCGTTCTTCGGCGTCGAGGTCGACACGCTCGCGGCGGTGGGGACCTTCGCCGAGCGGGCGGGCGCCGCCATCATCCCCGTCTATCAGCGCCGAGACGCGTCGGGCGTGGTCCGGGTCGTCATCGAGCCCGAGCTCGACCTCGGCGAGGCCCGCAAGGACCCCGCGGACGCGACCGCCCTGCTGTCGCTCAAGACCGAGGAATGGATACGCCGCGAGCCGGCCCAGTGGCTGTGGGCGCACCGCCGGTTCAAGGGCGTGGTCTGGGCCGACGAAGCGGCAGACGCGGAAAACCGCGCCCCTGAACCCGCTTTCCGCTCCGCCTAGGGAACTTTTCGGCCCCCTCAGTCGTAAGATAAGCATGTCAGGTCCGAGGGATTGGAGAGATCCGGTGAGAGAGGCCATCGCGCACGGCGAAGCCGCGCCCGCCGCGTTCGCCTCCTGGCCCTTGCCCGAGTTCCTGCGGCGCCTGCGCATCCGTTTCGGCCTCAAACGAAAGGAGCTCGCCGCGAAGGCGGGGGTTTCGGCCTCCCTGATCGGCCGGGCGGAGAAGGGCGCGGACGTCCGCCTCAGCACCTTGCGCAAGATCTACGCCGCGGTCGGCTGCCGCCTGTTGTGCATGCCCGCCGGGGGGCTTTACGACATGGACTGGACCAGCGCGCATCTCGACAACGAGTGGTTCGACGAGAACCGTAAGACCGAACGCTACCTCGCGCGGTCTGAGCATCTGCACGAGCTCTTTCGCCGGCGATTCATCCGCGAAATGAACGAAAACGCCAGTTCAGCATCGGCGCAGGACCTGAAATGAATGAATACGCCAGTTCGTCCCGCTCGCGGAGGGGAAATGCACGGAAACGCGATTCGCGGGCGTAAGCCTGCGGAGGAATCGCGGGCGTAGGCCCGCGGTGGAAGCCGCGGCGACTAGTAAACGGTGTCCCAGTCGCGGTAGGTCACGCGGAACTCGACGCGGCGGTTCTTGGCCCGGCCTTCGTCGGTCGAGTTATCGGCGAGCGGGCGCGAGTAGCCCATGCCCTTGAAGCGTACCGAGGGCGGGGGCACGCCTTCTTTGACGAGGAATTCCTTCACGGAGCGCGCGCGGCGCTCGCTGAGGTCGAGGTTGTACTCGGAGGTCCCGACGCTGTCGGTATGGGCCAGGCAGATGACCTTCAGGCGGGGGTTCTTGAGCAGCAGCTTGGCGACGAGGATCAAGGTCGGGTCGGACTCGGGCGTGATCTCGTCCTTGTCGAACTCGAACTGGATCTTGGGCAAGGTGCCCGTCTCGACCTTGCGCTGGATGTCGGCCAGTTCCTCGCGGGCGCGGCGCTCCTCCTCGTCGTCGTGGCCGTAGGCCTTGCGGTCGTCGTCGTTGACGAAGATCGTGGGAGGCCCGGACTTGCACGCGCAGAGCAGCGCGACGGCGGCGGCGACGAGTAGTTTCTTCACGAGCCTAGTGTAGCGGCCGCCCCGGCGCCGCGCAAGGACGGAATTGTTAAGAGTGCTATAATCACTGCGCGGTCCCGTCGGGGCGTAGCTCAATTGGCAGAGCGCGTGGTTTGGGACCACGAGGTTCCCGGTTCGAGACCGGGCGCCCCGAGACCGCTCCGACTCCTTCCCGGTATTGACGGGGCGCGGCAAACCGTTATCCTTAGGGGCGCATGAGAAGCGTCCTTTCGTTCGCCCTTATCCTCCTCGCCCTCCCGGGCGCGGCGTCGGCCGCCCGCCGGGCGGCGGACCCGATCGAGGACGGCTTCAAGAACGCGGACCAGATGATCGAGGTCGGGGAGTACGTGCGGGCCCGCGACGCGCTCGACGACGTCCACGCGATGCTCAAGGCCGACGACCCGCGCCAGGTCCGCTACCACGAGCGCACCGGGGCGTCCTGGCTGCGCGCGGGCAAGGTGCCCGAGGCGCGCGCGTCCTTCACGGCGGCGCTCAAGGCGGCCCAGCGCCTGAAGGTCTCCGACGACGCCGTGGGCAAGGCCTACGCCGGGATGGGGCTTTGCCTGCGGCGCGAGAGCAACGACCGCTACGCGATCAAGTTCTTCCGCAAGGCGCTCGAGCAGAAGCTCGACGACGGGACCCGGATGTTCGTGGACGACCAGATCCGCGAGATCGAGGGCGCCCCGCCCCTGCCCGCCCGTTAGGGCGCGGCGGCGAAGCGCTTGTCGGCCTTGGCCGCCAGGTCCACCATGCGCGCGGCCGCGCCGCGGGCCTTCTTCAGGTCGGGCGCGTCGCCTTTCGTCGCCTCCAGGTAGCGCTCGAGCTCGACGGCGAGGTCGCCGACCAGCGGGCGCAGGACGGCGGCGTGGCGGCGGGCCGCCTTGATCGCGGCCGTCTCCGGCTCGTCCTTGAAGAGCCGGGCCCAGACGGTTCGCTTTGCCGCGGGGAGGCCGTCGAGCACGGGCAAAGCGAGGATCGAGTGGGGGAGGTTGATCGCCTCCCAGTGCCCGCCGCCGACCTGGGGCCAGGTCTCGCCGGTCAGGCGATAGGACTTGAGCGAGCCGCTCGCGAGCAGGCGCTGGAGCTGGAAGAGGTTGATCTCCGCGCTGCGCAGGACGTCCATGAACTGCCAGGCGTCGGCCCGCGCGCCCGAGAGGGCCGGGCCTCCGCCCTCTCGGGCGGCGCGGATGATCTCGTGCAGGAGGGTCTTGGCGTGGGTGCTGAGCTCCTCCATGGACATGTACGCGTCATAGGAGGTAGCGTTCGGGGCGATCGCGCGGCCCGCGTAGGCGACCAAGGAGGGGTGGAAGACGCTGATGTCGCCGCGGCGCAGGCGCTTGGTGAAGGCGGCGTGCCGCGACTCGTGCAGGATCGCCTCGAAGGCGCCTTCACGCCCGAAGTCGGGGAGATACAGGACCCGGTCGGTCGAGTTGTAGGCGGCCGCCGCGCCGTTGGTCTTCGCGGGGGCGTACTCCAGCGTCGAGTCGTAGGTCTGTTTCATGTCCCAGGCGAGGCGGTTGAGCTTGTGGCCGTCCTCGAGGGGCGTGATCTTCAGGACGGGCTTGCCGGCGCGCTCGCCGATCTCGGCGGCGATGCCGGCGCTCTTCGCCAGGCCTGCCGCGGCGTCCACCAAAGCGCGGACCTCCTCGACGCCGGATTTCGCCCCGGGGACGACCAGCGCGGAGCGGTAGCGGGACAACTCGGATTCGGCGAATTGGAACGGCGCGCCGGGGCGGAGGTACTCCGCGCTCTGGTAGCCGTCCCGCGCGGACTCTCCGAACATCCGCTTCGTGCGCTCGATCAGCTCGCCGACGGGAGTCTTCTCGACGGCTTCGGCGTCCTCCCCGAAGGCGAGGCGGGTTGCGGCGAGAGGCGCCTGTGCGGGCTTCATCTCGACCGGGCGGGCGGGGGAGATGATGGAGGGCGTCAGCGCCGCGGGGACCGCGGGTTGGGCGAGGACGGCGGGGGCGAACGGCGCCGGCGTCAGCGACGGGGCCGGGGCCAGCGCCGTCGGCGTCAGGGAGAGCGAGGGGGCCGCGAGGCTCAAGGTCACGAGCTGGGGCGCACCGCCTCCGGGCAAAGAGGACGTGAGCGAGCCGTTCTGGGGACCGGCGTTGACTCCTCCGGCCTCGACCGCGCCGACGCGCGACTGGGCGCGCGCCCAGGGCGAGGACAGCAGGAGAAGGGCGGCGAGGGGGAGGGGCCTCACGGCCCCAGTATAGCCCCCGTCTCGTCGAGCCGCCAGGGGCCGGGCTCGAGGCCCAGCGCCGCGTCCGCGGACAGGCTCTCCAGCTCGGCCTGTGAGTAGAGGGCGATGCCCCCGCCGCCCGGCTCCGTGAACAAGGTGACGTGCCCCGGCATGCGCGGCACCGCGCCCGGGGGCAGGCCCAGATCCGCCTCGAGCCGGGCGCAGTACTCCTCCTGGCCCGCGACGGAGGCGAGCTCGATGAGGGCGCGCCTCTCGCCCTTGCGCACGAGGCGGTAGCGCCCCAGGGGCCGGACCGCGAACTCGAGGCCCCATGCCGCGGCGCGCAGGGCCGCCGGATCGAGCCCGCCGCGGGAGCCGACGAGGGTGGCGTGCAGCTCGGTCTTGCGGACGAAGCGCTCCCCCCGGTGCTCGAGCAGCGCGGGCAGGCGTTCGGCCCCCGGCAGGGGGACGATCGCGGTGCGCCCCTGGTCGTCGACGACCAGCTTCAGGCGGGCGGCGCCGCCGGCTTGCCGCGGGCGGCGATGAGTTGAGACAGCATGTCGGAGCCGGGGGGGACCATGGTGATCTCCGCCCCGCTCTCGAGGACGCGCTGGACCTCGAGGATCTCGAACATGGCCTGCAGGATGTCGGGCGCCGAGGAGATCGTCTTGAGGGCCTGGCCGACGATCTTCGGGCGCAGGGCCGCGGCCTCGGCGAAGGCGATGGCGGCCTGGCGCGAGGCCGTGCTCGCGATGATGTTCACCTGGTTCTCGCCGTCCTGCTTGATGGCGGCGGTGACTTGGCGCAGGCGGTTCACGACCTTCTCCTCGATCTGCTTGATCATGCGCGGGTCGCGCAGGTGGATCTTGCGGATGTAGACCGAGCCGAGCTTGTAGCCCCACTCGTGGCTCTTCGGGGAGACCTCCTCGCGCACGACCTGGCTCATCTGGTGGCGGTTGCCGAGCATGGCGGCGAGCTTCATGTTCGAGAGGGAGCGCACCGTCGCGTTGCTCACGTTGGCCGCGAGCGAGCCGCGCGGGTCCGCGTTCTTGAACAGGAAGGCGACGGGATCGGAGACGTACATCTCGTACCAGATGCCGATGCCGATGGGCGCCCCTTCCTCGGAGTTGACGGGCTCGCTGCGGCGGTAGACCTGGTCCATGCGCATGTCGAGCGTGTAGCAGGTGCCGATCCAGTTGACGATGAGCGCGGCCGGGCCCATCTTGAGCCACAGGAAGTGGATGCCGGGCTCGGTGATCGTCTCGAGGACGTTGCCGAACAGGACGAAGACCTTCGACGTGCCCTCGTGGACGATCGCGTAGAAGCCGAGCAGGCGCAGGATGCCGAGCAGGACCGGCACGGCGATCCAGAGCCCGAAGAAGGTCACGGCGGCGGCGAGGAAGAACGGGCTGGTGATCATCTTAGCGGCCCTCCCAGTGCTGGCGGTTCTCGAGGACGATCTGCCTCGTGCGCCCGAAGACGCCGAGGCGGACGTTGCGCAGGTAGGCGATCAGCGAGCCGGCCCCGCCGATGGCCTTGAGGTCGCCGAGCTGCTTGGCGAGCGCGAGCAGGGGCTCGACCTCGGCCTGGGCGTTGAGCGTCTCGAGCTCGACGGCGCGCTTGGACTGCACGATCTTCTGGTCGGCGGAGGCCTGAGCCAGGCTGATCTCGGAGGAGACGTGGTTGTGCGCCGTGTTGATGGCGGCCAGGGCCGACTCGACCTCGGCGGGCGGGTCGATGCCGGTGATCAGCGACGCGTCGAGGATGATCCCGTAGCGGGAGGTCGATGACTTGCAGTCCGCGTCCATCGCGTCGTTGAGGGCCCGCAGGTTCTTGCGGATGTCGTTGATGGAGACGCCGCTGAGCTCGCTCAAGCCCGTGGCCTGCGTCAGGGCGACGCCCTCGAGCTTCGGCGCCTCGAAGGTCGCGATCTTCTCGCGCAGGACCGACACGAAGTAGCCCATCACGTGCACGATCGGGCTCTTGATGCCGAACAGGTAGGCGTATAGGTTGCGCTCGGAGACGCGGTAGCGGATCTGGCCGGTCAGGCCGGTGTTGAGCTGGTCCATCGTGATGGCTTCCAGGATGGTGCCGCCCTTGTTGGCGCCGGGCGTCTCGGGGTCGGCGGCGATGTTGATGCTCTCGGTGGCGATCGAGACCTTGTACACCCGCTCCCAGGGCCACTTGAAGTAGGGGCCGCCGGGCGGGATCACGCGGAGCTGGGGGTAGTTGTAGCGCTGCTGCTCGTCGGCGTTGAGCGTGGCCTTGAGCTCGGGGTCGTCCAAGGTCTTGACCCCCTCGAGCCGCTGGGCGCGGCCGAAGCTCGTCTTGACCGCGCGCTCGTTCTGGTCGACCGTGTAAAGGCCGGCCACGAGATAGTTGAGCAGGAACCACGCCACGAAACCGAACGCCGCGCCGAGTAGAAAGCCCATGGGTCTCCTGGAAGCCGTGAGGGGTGAGACCCGAGTTTAGCGCGCTTGGGGGCGTGCGTCAACGGTCTTCGCGGATCGTCCTCCAGCCCACCGCCTCGAGGCTGGCGGCGTAGTGGACGATGAAGTCGCGCGCGTCGTCGAGCCGCAGCGAGTTCTCCACGACGTTGACGGAGACGGCGTGGTCCGGGTCCCAGTGTGAGGCGGGGGGAGGGGGACTTCGGCGGAACCGAGCGGCGACGGAGTCGTAGGGCTGACCCGTGATCCCCAAATAGGCTTCTTTGAGGTTGTCGTTGACCGCTTCGTACACCGCGACGAGGGGGGGCCGGGTGTCCGGTTCGGAATGATCGGACATAAGCGCAGTATACCCCGCTTGCGCGGAATGTCCAGGAAACTCCTGGTGAACTTTGGCTGTGACCGGATAGGTCTTGAGCTTTCAGCGGAATCCGCCTATCCTTACCGAGGTTCAGGAGGTCTCGCATGAAACTCGCCTTGCTCATCCTCACCGTTTCGCTGGCCGGCGCGCAGCCGTCTCGCGCCCAGGAGAACGCCCAGGGAGGGCCGCCCGCGGAGACCCCCTCCGGGACCCAGCCCGCCGTCCCGGGAGAGCGTCCCGCCATCCCCGGCGACCGGGATGACAACGGGAATAACGGGAATAAGGAAGACAAGGGCGAGATGGGGGAGGGGCGCGACAAGGAGGGCCAGGGCGGCCATCGCAAGCACCGCCGGCCGCCGCCGCGCCGCGAAGAGCGCCGTGAAGAGCGCCGAGAAGAGCGCCGCGAAGACCGCCGCGAGGAGCGCCGCGAGGAGCGCCGCGAGGAGCGCCGCGAGGAGCGCCGCGAAGACCGCCGCGAGGGCCGCCGCGAAGAGCGCCGGGAGCACCAGAACAACGGCGTCCGCGACCACGGCCGGGGCGAGGGCCGCGACGGCCGCGGCCAGGGCGGCGAGCGCCGCCAGTCCCATGGCGGGGGGCAGCGCCGCGGCAACGGCCGCGCCCGCTGACGCCGCCGCCCTAGGTCCGCCGGGGGCTGGGACCCGGCGGACCCGCGCGACGCTATAGGACGTTACTTCTTCTTCTTGGCGTAATCGACGAAGCCCTGGAAGTCCACGACGACCACCGGCTCGTCGCCGAGGACCCAGGCGTCGTGGCCCGGCGGGATGTTCATGACGTCGCCGGCCTTCACGACGAACTCGGTCCCGTCGTCCATGACGATCTTCATCTGCCCCGAGACCTGATAGCCGAAATGCGGCGCCTCGCAGCTCTTCGTTTTGGCGATCGGCTTCACGTGCGACGACCATTTCCAGCCGGGCTGGAAGACGGCGCGCCCGACGGTGCGGCCCGCGACGTTCACCAGCTCGAGCCTCCCCTTGTCGAACCCCCGGATCTCGTCCGGCTTCTCGAGGCTCTTCACCGCCGCTCTCTCTAATACCTTCGGCATGCCGACCTCCGTGCGTTTCGGTTTGTGCGCGACTCCCGGCGGCCGCTAGCGGACCGCTCCCGTCAGATCGAGCTGGCAGACCTCGCCCGGGCGGAGGCTCCAGATCAGCTTCGCTCGAGCCACGCTTACGGTCCGCCCGGGCGGGATCGTGGCGGAGCTCGGCACCTGGAGCGTCGGGCGAGACATCGAGTTCGCCAAGGTGAAGGTGAACCGGACCAGGCCGTCGATCCGGATCATGCTCGTCCCCGGATTCGTCACGAAGCCCTCGACGGTCGTCTCGTCGACCGCCTGGCAGGCGGTCTGGTACCCCGGCGCGTCGGGCGGGGACGTCTGCGCCGTCCCGCTCTCCAGGACGGCGGCCGACACGACGGCGGCGAGCAGCGCCGCGAAGCCGAACACGCTTGACTTGGTCTTCATGGGAGCCCCCGGCCGCAGACGAGGCCTTTCTCGACGACAGTATAACGAGGCGCCCCGGGGCGGAGCTAGAGAGGAAAGTTCAAGCTTTTGTGTCGGCGGCTAGGCGCGGCGCTTGGGGAGCGGCTTGCGCGTGGAGAACCCTTCGTTGACCGGGTGGTAGTGCGAGACCTTCTTCTCGCCGAGCTTCCAGCACAGGTAGGCCTCGCGCCCGTCGACCTTCGAGGGGAAGTCCACGAGGGCCGGCTCCACGCCCTTGGGCAGGGCGCCGAGCTCCACGATCTTCTGCATCCAGTCGTTGATGCCCGAGGCGAGGAACTGGAGTTGGGACCGCTCGATGGCCGATCCGGCCTCGTCGGCGTCGCCGCTCAGCTGGCGCTTGCGCAGGCTCGCGGCCTTCAGCTCGGCCGTGGCGGCGAGGCCGGCCACGGCCGAGAATATCCTCTCCAACTCAGGGATGAGGGCGTCGGCCTCCTCGGGCGTGAAGTACTTCACGCGGCGGCGACCCCCTCGAGGAGCTCGAGGAACTCCAGCGCGCTGCCCATCCGCTGCTGCGGGTCCGGGGCCAGGACCGAGGTCACGAAGAGGTCGAGCTCCCGGGGAAGGCCCGGGACCAAGTAGCTCGGCGCCGGGAAGCGGCGGGCGCGCTTCTGCTCGATGAGCTCCTCGACGCCGCCCGCGGCGAAGGGCAAAGTCCCGGTCGTCATCTCGTAGAGGCAGACGCCCATCGCGTAGACGTCCGAGGCGCGTACGCTCTTGCCGTAGTGCTGCTCCGGCGGCATGTAGCGCAGGGTCCCCGAGGCGTCGAGGTGGCCGGGCCCGACGCTCGCGGCCGTGCGCGTGGACTCCAGCGCGATGCCGAAATCCATGACGCGCGCGATGCCGTTGTCGTCGATCATGATGTTGGCGGGCTTGAGGTCGCGGTGAAGGACGTGGTTCTTGTGCGCGTGCTCGATGGCCGGGCAGACGTAGGAGAAGATCTTCAAGCATTCCTTGAGGGGCAGGCGCGGCTTCTCGGTCAGGACCTGGGCCAAAGTCCGGCCTTTGACGAACTCGAAGACGAGGTAGACGTCCTCGCCGTTCTCCATGCAGTCGTGGATCTGGACGATGTAGGGGTGGGTGAGCCTCGCGACGGTCTTCGCCTCGTTGAGGAACTGCATGCGCAGGGCGGCGTCGAGCTTCAGGTCCGGCAGCATCCTCTTCAGCGCCACCTTCCGTCCCAAGGTGAGGTCCTGTCCCTCGTAGACCTCGCCCATGCCGCCGGCGGTGATCAGGGGGCCGAGGGCGTACTTGTCGGTCAGCGACTGCCTCGGCTCGGCGCTCTCCGCCTTGGGGCGGGCCTTCCAGGCCGCGAAGGCGATCAGCGCGCCCGCGAGCGCGAACAGCGCAGACCCGAGCAGGAGGAGGCGGCGGGGGCGCGGCCTCGCCTCCGGCGCGGGGGTCTCGACGGCCGGGAGCGGCTCGGCGGGGGCGGCCAGCAGCGCGGGCGGGGCGGCCGCGGCCGGCGCCGACTCGATGGGGCGGGCCTGGGGCAGCTGGGAGAGCATGACCGGGGTGTCGTGGCCAGGGCCCACGATCGGGCGCTCGCCGAACGGCTGGTCCATCGGCGGCTCAGGCGGCTCCGGCTCGCGCTCGCTCGCCGCAGCGGCTTCGAGATAAAGCTGATCGACCATCTTCGCGGCGTCCCGGAACCGGCCCGCGACGGCGACCTTCTGGACGGCATGGGCCTTCTCCCTGCTCAGATAGCGCTGGGGCCGGCCGCTGGCCATCGCGAAATGCATGAGCCGGTCCATGCGTTCCTTTATGTTGTCCGGCGTCGTCGGGGAGGCCTTCACGTCGGCGGCGAGTTCCCGCGCGGCGGCGTCGGTGCGCTCGACCGGGGGGCGCTGGGCGCGCGCCGGGGCGGCGAGCGCGATGAGAAGCATCGCGACGGCGAGAGCGCGGGTCATGCGGCGTGCTTCTCCGCCGAGCGCGCGCGGGCGCGGGCCTTGCGGCGGCGCAGGCGCTCCATCTCGTGCAGGCGCGCGGAGGTCTCGGGGGAGGTCTTCATCTCGATCCGGTCCACGAGCTCGCGCAGGGCGAGGAAGCGGTTGAGGCTGCGCTTTCGCTCGCGCTGGCAGGCCACGCGGATATCGTGCGGAGGATAGCACAGCTGGACCCGGTTGGAGGTCTTGTTGACCTTCTGACCGCCCTTGCCTCCGCCGCGCGAGAACGACTCCTCGACGAGGCGGAGGTCGATCTTTAGACGAAGAATACGAGCCTTAAGGTCTTCGAGTTTGGCCTGCGTGACCCCGAAATCCTCGTTTAAGAGCACTCGTGTCGACGTTTATTCGGAAACCAATGTCGCGCGCAGGAACTCTCGGTTCAGCCGCGCGATATTGCTGATCTTGATCTCCTTCGGGCAGGCGGCCTCGCACTCGTACTCGTTCGTGCAGTGGCCGAAGCCCTCGGCGTCCATCGCCTCGCGCATCGCGAGCACGCGCTTCTCGCGCTCGGGCTGGCCCTGGGGCAGCAGCGCGTACTGGCTGACCTTGGCCGCGACGAACAGCATCGCCGAGGCGTTCGGGCAGGCGGCCACGCATGCTCCGCAGCCGATGCAGGCGGCGGCGTCCATGGCCTTCTCGGCCTTGTCGTGCGGGATCAGGATGTTGTTCCCGTCCACCGCGTTGCCGGTGTTGATGGAGACGAAGCCGCCGGCGGCCTGGATGCGGTCGAAGGCGGAGCGGTCGACGACGAGGTCCTTGACGATGGGGAAGGCCTTCGAGCGGAAGGGCTCCACCGTGACGACGTCGCCGTCCTTATATCTGCGCATGTGGAGCTGGCAGGTCGTGGCACCCTTGTCGGGCCCGTGCGCCTGGCCGTCGATGATGAGGTCGCACATGCCGCAGATGCCCTCGCGGCAGTCGCTGTCGAAGGCGAGGGGGTCCTCGCCCTTGGCCAGCAGCTGCTCGTTGAGGGTGTCGAGCATCTCGAGGAAGGACATCTCGGGGACGATCCCCTTGACGTCGTACTGGACGAGCGCGCCGGGCTCGGAGGCGTTCTTCTGGCGCCAGACCTTCAGAGTGATGTTCATGTTAGGCGTAGTTCCTCTGCGCGATGTGGACGTTCTCGAACGTCAGGGGCTCGGTGTGCCGCGCGGGCTCCTGGCCCTCGCCCTTGTACTCCCAGGCGGCGACGTGCGCGAACTTCTCGTCGTCGCGCTTCGCCTCGCCGTCCGGAGTCTGGTGCTCTTCCCGGAAATGCCCGCCGCACGACTCCTCGCGCACGAGGGCGTCCTTGGCCAGCAGCTCGCCGAACTCGAGGAAGTCGGCCACGCGGCCGGCGCGCTCGAGCGTCTGGTTGAAGTCCTCGCCGGAGCCGACGACGGACACGTTCTTCCAGAACTCGGCCCGGATCTCGGGTATGCGGGACAGCGCTTCCTTCAAACCCTTCGCGTTGCGGCCCATGCCGACGTTGTTCCACATGACGTGGCCGAGCTCGCGGTGCAGGACCGAGGGCGCCTTCTTGCCGTTGGCGCCGAGCAGGGCCTTGGTGCGGGCGTTGACGCTGCCCTCGGCCTCCGTGAACGCCTTGTGGTCCGTCGTCACCTTGGGGAGCTTGTTGCCCGTCAGGTAGCCCCCGATCGTGTAGGGCAGGACGAAGTAGCCGTCCGCGAGGCCTTGCATCAGCGCCGAGGCGCCGAGGCGGTTGGCCCCGTGGTCGGAGAAGTTGGCCTCGCCCAGGCAGAAAAGCCCGGGGACCGTGGTCATCAGGTTGTAGTCCACCCACAGGCCGCCCATGGTGTAGTGCACCGCGGGGTAGATGCGCATCGGCTGCTGGTAAGGGTCCTCGTCGGTGATGTGGTGGTACATGTCGAAGAGGTTCCCGTACTTCTCCTTCACCTTGTCGAGGCCGATGCGCTTGATCGCGTCGGCGAAGTCGAGGTACACCGACAGGCCGGTCTTGCCCACGCCGCGGCCGTCGTCGGTCATCTGCTTGGCCGCGCGCGACGCGATGTCGCGCGGGACGAGGTTGCCGAAAGCGGGGTACTTGCGCTCCAGGTAGTAGTCGCGCTCCGCCTCGGGGATGTCCTGCGGCTTGCGGTCGTCGCCCTTCTTCAGCGGGACCCACACCCGGCCGTCGTTGCGGAGCGACTCGGACATGAGGGTCAGCTTGGACTGGTACTCGCCGGTGACGGGCACGCAGGTCGGGTGGATCTGCGTGTAGCACGGGTTGGCGAACGCCGCGCCGCGCTTGTACGCCCGCCACGTCGCGGTGACGTTGCAGGAGTTCGCGTTGGTCGAGAGGTAGAACACGTTGCCGTAGCCGCCGGTGCACAGGAGCACCGCGTCGCCGGCGTGCCGTTCGACCTTCCCGGTCGCGAGGTCGCGCGTGATGATGCCGCGCGCCGCGCCGTCGACGACGACGAGGTCGAGCATCTCGCTGCGGGTGTGCATCTTGACCGCGCCGGCGCCGACCTGGCGCATCAGCGCGGAGTACGCGCCGAGCAGGAGCTGCTGGCCCGTCTGGCCGCGCGCGTAGAAGGTGCGGCTGACCTGCGCCCCGCCGAACGAGCGGTTCGACAGCGTCCCGCCGTACTCGCGGGCGAAGGGCACGCCCTGGGCCACGCACTGGTCGATGATGCTGTTCGACACCTGGGCGAGGCGGTACACGTTGGCCTCGCGGGCGCGGAAGTCTCCGCCCTTGATCGTGTCGTAGAACAGGCGCCACACCGAGTCGCCGTCGTTGGGATAATTCTTCGCGGCATTGATCCCGCCCTGGGCGGCGATCGAGTGGGCGCGGCGCGGGGAGTCCTGCACGCAGAACACCTCGACCTGGTAGCCGAGCTCCGCGCAGGACGCCGCGGCGGAGGCGCCGGCGAGGCCGGTGCCGACGACGAGGATCTTGAACTTGCGCTTGTTGGCCGGATTGACCAGCTTCAGCTCGAAGCGGTGCTTATCCCACGACTTTTCGATCGGGCCCGTCGGAACCTTGGATTCGAGCTTCACTTGGAGCCTCCTTCGACCTGCGCGCAGCAGGCGTCCGCGGTCTTGTGGATAAAGCCGAAATAAACGGGCAAAGACGCGAAGCCCGCGAAGATCAGGAAGGCGAACGCCAGGCCGAGCTTCTTCAGCGCCGGCGTGTAGCGGGGGTGATTCACGCCGAAGGTCTGCAGGGCGCTCTGCACGCCGTGGGACAGGTGCAGTCCCACCCCGCCGACCGCGACGACGTAGAAGATCGAGTACCAGGGATTGGCGAACCAGCCGACCACGTGGGAGAAAAGGCTTTCCTCCTGTCCCGCGATCTGGCCCTTCAGGCCGCCGACGTCGTACTTGAAGGTCGCGACGTGGACGATGACGAAGGCGAGGATGAGCAGCCCCGTGATCGCCATCGTGCGCGAGCCGGGCGTGCGCGCGCCCTTTCCCTTATAGACCTGGTAGCCCTCGGGGCGGGCGGCCCGGTTGGCGAGCGTGGCCCGGATGGAGAGGACTATGTGAAGGAGGAACAGCGCCGCGAGGCCGAGCTCGGCGATCGGAAGCAGCGGGTTGTGCTCCAGCGCCTCGGCGTAACGGTCGAAGGCCGAGCCGCCGGCGAACATCAGCAGGTTCCCGGCGAGGTGGGTGACGAGGAAGCCGCACAGGAGTATCCCCGCCGCGGCGACCATGATTTTTTTGCCGATCGAGGACTCGAGGAACTCGAATAACCGGCACGAACGCTTCGAGGCGCAGTTGGCTTCCATAAGCCCGATTCTATCACGGCATCGAGGGTCGTTAGTTGATTTAGGTCAAACAATCCGATGAGGCGGCGGCCTGTAATCTCTGGCGGTTTGAAGCCGGCGCATATAAAATCATGACACAGCGCGAATGGGATTCCCGGCCGCGCCGGACTACACTACCGCTCAGGCGCGCGAGTCGGAGGAGGGGTCATGAGCGAGGCCTACGCGGCGGTTCTGGAGAAGCTGACGGCGAGCTCGATCGAGCGCGACTGCGATCCTCGCCGCCGCTTCGCATGGCCGGGAAGCATCGGCGAGGACGAATGGCTGATGCCGCCGGAGCTCATGTCCGTCCACGGCACGCCGCTGATGGACGTCCTCGACGAGCGGACCCTGAAGGCGCTCAGCCGGCGCGCGCTCCTGAATTTCTTCAGCCTGACCCTTCACGGCGAGCGCGAGCTGATCATGGTGATCAGCCGGCACATCCACACGGGCGGCTTCGAGGTCCCTTCCGATTTCTTCCACCGGTTCATCGCTGAAGAGAACCACCACATGTGGTTCTTCTCGGAATTCTGCCGGCGGTACGGCAAGATCTATCCCGATTCGACGGTCAGCGTCTCGGAGGACGACATCCGCCCCGAGCTCGACCTCTTCCTGGTGTTCCTGCGCATCCTCATATTCGAGGAGATCGGGGATCATTTCAACATCCGGATGAGCGGGGACGCGCGGCTGCCCCCGATCGTCCGCGCCCTGAACGCGGCGCACCACGCCGACGAATCGAGGCACATCGCCGCCGGCCGGCAGATCGCCCGGCACCTTCACGCGCTGCTCGGCCGCTTGGGCCCCGAGGAAGAGGCGGTCTTCCGCGGCCAGCTCAAGGAGTACGTCTCCTTCACCCTCCAGTCGTTCTACAACCCGCAGATGTACGCGGACGCGGGGATCCGGGACGCCTACGGGTTCCGTCGGGAGCTGCTCCGGCAGCCCGGACGGCGGAAGCAGCACGGGATACTCCTCTCCCGGTCCCTCGCCTTCTTGCGGACCTACGGCATGGTCGAGCGGCTCGACGCGTTGCATTAGGAAGGAGGACACATGGACGACGAACGGATCGGAGAGGTCAAGAAGTGGCTGCTGCGGGAGAGGCCTGACGTCAAGGAGATCGATCTGGACACCGACTTGATCGACAACCGGATCCTGGATTCGGTCACGTTCATCAACTTCGTCTATTTCATGGAAGAGCTCACCGGCAGGCGGATCCCGCTGGCGGCCGGGTCGGCCGCGAATTCGCTGCGCACCTTGCGGCTGATCCGGACCAACATCCTGGAGGAGGGGAAAAATGAGAGGACTCAAGTCAGCGTATAGCGTCGAGCAGGGGCTGGCGACGTTGGGTCCCGAGATGGTCCGCATCCGTACGATGTTGGACCGGCGGTTCCTGGAGTGGGCGCGGACGCGCCGGGCGGCTCCGATGCTGTTCCCCCCGCTGATGCGCGTCAAGGACCTGAGCCGCTTCGATTACTTCAAGAATTTCCCGCACCTGGCGGCGTCCGTCTCCAGGATCGCCGCGTCGAAGCTCGAGGCGGAGTACGCGCTCAAAGCCGGCGTCGAGGAGATCGCGGCGGAGCACATGACGTCGAGCGCGCACGTCCTCCCCTCGGCCGCCTGCTACAACGTCTATCTGCACCTGCAGGACACGCGCCTCGACGCGCCGGCGTACGTCACGACGATCGCGAGCTGCTTCCGCAACGAGACGGAATACGCCGGCTTGTCGCGGCTCTGGGGCTTCTCGATGCGCGAGATCGTCTGCGTCGGCCCCATGGACGCTGTCCAGGAGCACCTCCTTTCGTTCAAGGGCATGATCCAGGGGTTCCTCCGCGGGCTCGGTCTGCCGTTCGAGATCAAGGCCGCCACCGACCCCTTCTTCCAGCCCGCGAACCCGAGGGCCTCGATGCAGGCCCTGTTCCCGACGAAGGAGGAGTTCGTCTACGGGGGATCGCTGGCGTTCGGCTCGATGAATTTCCACCGGAACTTCTTCGGAGACCGCTGCCGCATAACGACCGCCGACGGCAAGCCCGCCTACACGGGCTGCGTCGCGTTCGGCATCGAGCGCTGGCTGCACGCCCTCTTGGACCATTTCAAGTCTCCCGAGGAGGCGATCCGCGCCCTTTCCGCCCCGCCGGCGCGGCCGGTCAGCGCGGCGCGGCGCCGGCGTCACGAAGCGGCACGGTCTCTCGCGACGTGACCGCTACCTCGGCTCCGCTGGAGCGCCGCACTCCCAAGGCCAGGACGTGGCCGTCCGTCGGCCTCAGGAGGGCGAACTGCCATCGCCGCGGCGAGTCCTCGATCCCGGGGGCGAACGAGATCCGGATGCCCGGCCCCTCGTCGAGATGGAACGAGAAGCGGTCGAGCGGGATCGAGAGCCCCTTGCCCGTGGCCTTGATGTAGGATTCCTTGAGCGTCCAGTATTCGAGGAAGCGCTCCCGCCGGCGGGCGGGAGGCAGGTCCCTGAGGACGCGCGCCTCCAGCGGGGAAAAGAAGCGGTCCGCGAGCCCGTCGGCGGCCCCGACCGTCCTCAGGGCCTCGACGTCGACCCCGGCGTCGAGCTCCCAGGTCACCGCGCACGCGGTCAGGCCTCTCGTTCCCGACAGATTGAAGCGCAGGCGCCCGCGGCCTCGCGGCCCGGAGACCTCCGGCCGCCCGTGCTCGTTCCGGGCGAAGCGCCAATCCCCGGGGTCGACGTCGGCGTACCGCGAAAGGACGGTGCGGCACAGGGCGCGGGCGGTCAGATATTCGCGCCGCGCCCGGTCATGGCTCAGCCGCCGCAGCCGCCGCTCCTCGTCCGGCGAGAGCAGGCGGCGGTACTCCGCGAGAAGGCCGGGACGGGCCTCGATCGCCTCGTCCGCGACGAGCCAGACGTGAGCCTCGTTCGGGCCGAGCGCCGGCCGCCGCCTCACGCGCCGGATGGGACGACGATCCGCATGGCGGGGTTGCCGAACATCTTGGCCCCGGCTTCGACGCTGCGCAGCACGACGGCTCCGATGCCGATGAAGCAGCCGTCGCCGATGGTGACCTTCTGCATGATCGAGCAGTTCGGGGCGAGCCAGGCGTTCTTCCCGATCGTGACCGAGCCGCTGATCTCCGCGCAGGCCGTGATCATCGTCCCCGACCCGATGCGGCAGTTGTGGCCGATGTGGACGTGGTCGTCGGTCTTCACGTAATCCTCGATGACCGTGTCGCCGAGCGCGCCGCGGCACACCGTGTTGACGCTGCCGATCTCGACGTGATCGCCGATGCGCAGGCCGCCCATCTGGATCATCTTGATCGGGCGGCCTTCCTCGTCGCGCTCGAACCCGAAGCCGGCCTCGCCGACGATCGCCCCCGATTTGATCTCGCAATGCCGGCCGATCACGGTGCCGGACTTGATGACGACGCCGCTGCCGATGCAGGTGCCTTCGCCGATCCTCACCCCGTTCTCGATCACCGCCCCGCGCCCGACCTGGACGGTCGGGTGGATGTCGGGCGGAGTGGAATCCTCCAGGAATCCGGGCGATTTCCGGAGGATATGCTGCGCGCGGATGAAGTCGAGCCGCGGCTTCAGGGACTGGATCACGGTCAGGCCCTGCATGGGCAGGGGCGCGGTCGCGAACACCGTGCCGGTCGAGCCCGCCCCGGGAGCGCGGTCCCTCACGAAGGCCAGAGAATGCTCCTCGAGCGAGTCGAGGCCGCCCACCGCCAGTATCTCCCTGTCGGGGCCGATCAAGGTCAGGCCCAGCTCCCGGCAGAGCCGCGCGGCCTGGACCGGCTGATTGAGTCTCTTGTTCATCTCTTCCTCCGTGGGATCGGCAGATGATAGCCTGGGGGGCGGGGCGGCGCCATGCGGGCCGTGTGAATTTAAGTTGGAGGCGCGGTATCCGTCCTCGCGCGCTTTACACGGCTCGCGCGATGCGCTATCTTGGCCCCATGATCACCGCCCTCCTGCTGGCCGCCGTCGCCGCCTCCGCCGAGCCGGTCAAGAACCCGGACACCTTCACCAACCTCGAGATCGGGGAGGCCGCCGGCCTCGATCCGGCCTATCCGTACGACGGGTCGAGCCAGTCGGTGATCCAGAACGTCTACGAGACGCTGATCGCGTTCAAGGGCTCCTCGCTGTCCGAATACGAGCCGCGCATCGCGGAGAAGGTCCCTTCCCTCAAGAACAAGCTGATCTCCCCGGATGGACGGACCTATCGCTTCCCGATCCGCAAGGGCGTCCGGTTCCACGACGGCTCCGAGGTCACCCCCGAGGACGTGCGCTACTCGCTCCTGCGGTTCATGATCACGGATCGCGCGGGGGGGCCCTCGGCGCTTTTGCTCGAGCCGATCGCGGGCGTGCCTTCGACGCGAAACTCGTCCGGAACGATCACGTTGGATTACGCCGCTCTGGAGAAAGCGATTGTCGTCAACGGCAACGACGTGGTGATCTCCTTGCCGCGGCCCTTCGGGCCCTTCCTCGGGATCATGGCCAGATGGTCATATATTATGTCCAAGCCCTGGGCGGTCGCTCACGGAGACTGGGACGGGACGGCCGCGACCTGGAAGGATTTCAACGATCCGCCCAAGGAGAAGTCTTACTTCCACGAGCACATGAACGGCGCGGGGCCCTTCAAGCTCGTCCGCTGGGACAAGACCGCCCGGTACGTGCTGCTGGCGCGTCACGACGCGTACTTCCGCGGCCCGGCGAAGCTCAAGCAGGTGCTGATCAAGGCCGTCCCCGAGCTCAACACGCGCAAGCTCATGCTCCAGGCCGGCGACGCCGACCTCATCGAGACCCCGCGCCCGTACGCGTCGCAGGTGGCGGGCATCCCCGGCGCCGTCCTGCTCGACGGCCTGCTCCGCCTGCAGACCGACCCGGCGCTGTTCTTCACGGTCAGGATCAACCCGGTCGCCAATCCCGACATCGGCTCCGGCAAGCTCGACGGCGAGGGCGTCCCGCCGGACTTCTTCGCCGACGCCGACGTGCGCCGCGGCTTCTCCTACGCCTTCGACTACGACGCGATCATGCGCGACACCTTCAAGGGGACCGCCGCCCGCGCCTTCGGGCCTATCCCGCCGAGCGTCCCCGGCTATGACGCGAAGCAGCCGCGCTACGCCTACGACCTGAAGAAGGCCGAGGCGCATCTGCGCAAGGCCTGGGGCGGCAAGGTCTGGGACAAGGGCTTCCGCTTCACCCTCACCTACAACACCGGCTCCGAGAACCGCGAGGCGGCGGCGCAGATCCTCAAGAAGAACGTAGAGAAGCTGAACCCGAAGTTCCGCGTCGACCTGCGCGGCGTGGACTGGGCGAGCTTCCTGGACAAGGCCCAGCGGCGGCTCATGCCGCTGTTCGCCCGCGGCTGGCTCGCCGACTATCCCGACGCGCACAACTTCATCTACGCCTTCTACCACTCGCAGGGGCGCTACCCGTCGGCCCAGGGTTACGCGAACCCCGAGCTCGACGTTATGATAGAGAAGGCCGCGGCTGAGTCGTCGCCCGCCAAGCGCGCGGCGCTGTACAAGAAGATCCTGGCCAAGGGCTTCGACGAGGCGCCGGCGATCTTCACCGTGCATCCCGCCGGGGTCTACGGCGTGCGGGGCTGGGTGAAGGGCTTCGTCGACAACCCCGTGAACCTCGGGATCTACTACTACCCGATCGAGAAGCGGTGAGCGTCAAGACCGAGCGCGTCCTCAAGCTGCTCAAGGGCCTGCGCAAGCTCTATCCGGAGGCGCACTGCGAGCTCGACTACAAGACGCCGCACGAGCTCGTCTTCGCGGTCATCCTGTCCGCCCAGTGCACCGACGTCCGCGTCAACGCGACGACGAAGGTCTTGTTCAAGCGCTACAAGACCGTCGACGACTACGCCAAGGCTGAGCCCGCCGAGCTCGAGGCGATCGTGCGCTCGTGCGGCTTCTACCGGATGAAGGCGCGGGCGATCATCGAGACCGCGCGGGCCATCCGCGACGAGCACGGCGGCAAGGTCCCCGACACGATGGAGGGCCTGCTCGCCCTGCGCGGCGTGGCGCGCAAGACCGCCAACGTCGTCCTCGGCGAGATCTACGGCAAGCCCGAGGGCGTCGTCGTCGACACGCACATGAAGCGCCTCGCCTACCGCTTCGGCCTCACCGACGAGGAGGACCCGGTCAAGGTCGAGCGCGACCTGAACGCCCTCGTCCCGCGCAAGGATTGGAGGTTCTGGTCCCACGCGGTGATCTGGCACGGCCGGCGCGTGTGCAAGGCCGCCAACCCGCAATGCGCCGCCTGCCTCCTGCGCCCCGACTGCCCCCAGCGCGGCGTCGATCTGGAATAACGCTCGCGAGCCGGATAGTCCGAAAAGATATCCGCAAACTTGGTACGTGCCAAGTATGCCGGGTGATGCAACTTTTTAGGCACCTCGATCGTCTGATAGTATGGATGACCCGAGGTCGTTGTCGAGCGAGGAACTGCTGGCGAGGCTCGATCGCTTCGTGGAAGAGGAGCGCGAGCGCCTCCATTCCTTTCTGTCCTGGCTCGGCGAAGCCGACAGGCGGAAGCTTCCCGAAGAATGGGGCTATTCTTCCACGTTCGACTTTTGCATCCGACGCTTGAAGCTCAGCGAGGATGAATCATATCGGAGGATCCACGCCGCGCGGGCGACGGTCTCCCGTCCCGAGCTGCTCTCAGCGCTGGCCGACGGTCAGCTGTCTTTGTCGGCCGTTTCGAAGATAGCGCCCTTCGTTCATCGTCCGGACGCCCCGGAGATCATCTCCCGGGCGGAGGGGAAATCCGCCCGGCAAATAGACGAGATGCTCGCGCCCTTGCGGCCTGAACCGGAAAGGAGGAGCTCGGTCCGTGTCGTCGCGGTCGCTTCGGGGTCGGGGACGGATGGCGCTCCAGTCCTGCGGGTCGATTTCAGTTTCCGAGGTCCCCTGGCCCTTCGCGAGGCGATAGATCGAGCCCGTCAACTGCTGGGGCATAAATGTCCGAGCGGAGCCATCGACGAGATCCTTCTGGAGATAGCCCGGGATTATCTGGCGCGTCACGATCCGGAAAAGGGACTGCCGGGCCGCCTATCGCCCGTTAAGGGCGGGAGCTCCCTCCCGGCAAGAGTGCGCCGCTCCGTTTGGGCGCGCGACGGCGCGCGGTGCGCCTACATTGGAACGACGGGAGTCAGGTGCTTGGCACGAAGGTCCCTGGAGGTGGACCATGTGAAGCCGCGCGCGCTCGGAGGCACGGACGAGATAGGAAATCTTCGGCTGTTGTGCAGGGCGCATAACGATTCGGAGCGGCGGCGGATTCTGGGGGAGGGAACGGCTATTTCCTAGGTTCCGCCGGCAGCGACGCCAGGAATTCCCGGATCGCCTTCGGGTAGGTCGGCCCCGAGTCGAGGAAGCCCTCGTTGTGGGAGCCCTTGAGGTCGACGAGGCGCTTCTTCGCCGAGCCGGAGGCGCCCAGGTTCTTCAGGGCCATCGCGTAGGGGATGATGTCGTCCTGCGGGCTGTGCAGGAAGAGCGTCGGGATCGTCACGCGCGGCAGGCGGGCGAGGTTGTCGAAGCGCGCGCTGAGGAGGCGGACCGGGAAGCGGGGCAGGATGTGCCGGGCCATGTCGGCGGCCGAGGTGAACGAGCTGTCGACGATCAGGCCGGCGGCGGGCACGCGCGAGGCGAGCTCGATGGCCGGGGCGCCGCCGAGCGACTCGCCGTAGAGCACGAGGCGCGAAGCGGGGACGGCCTTGACCGCGTTGAGCCACGCCCAGCCGGCGAGCGCGTCGCGGTACAGGCCCGGCTCGTCCGGGGTCCCGGCGCTCTCGCCGTAGCCGCGCCAGTCGAGCCACAGCTGGGCGGCGCCCGCGTCGTGAAACAGGCGCATCTTGTCGGTTCGGTGCGAGAGGTTGCCGCCGTTGCCGTGCAGGCAGAGCATGACCGGGGAATCCTCGGATGGGCCGGGGATCCACCAGGCCCGGAGCTTCACGCCGTCGGAGGCGGTCAGGAACAAAGGCTCGTAGGCGAGGCCGACGGTGCCGGGGTGGGCGAGCATCTCGCGCGAGGGGACGAAGGTCATCGACCGCTCGAAGCGGCGCAGGCCGAGGTAGAGGAGCGCCGCGGCGAGCAGCGGCCAGAGGAGCAGCGCCGGCTTCACTCGCCCATCACCTTGACGACGACGCGCTTGCGGCGGCGGCCGTCGAACTCGGCGTAGAACACCTGCTCCCAGGGGCCGAGGTCGAGGGCGCCTTCGGTGACCGGCAGGAGCGCCTGGTGGCCGAGCAAGGTCCGCTTGAGATGGGCGTCGCCGTTGTCCTCTCCGGTCCGGTGGTGGCGGTAGTCCGCGACGGGAGCGAGCCGCTCGAGCCAGTCCATCAGGTCCTGCTTGAGGCCGGGCTCCTCGTCGTTGACCCAGATGCCGGCGGTGATGTGCATCGCGGAGACGAGGCACATCCCTTCCTGTATCTTCGATTTCGCGACGATCGCGGCGAGGCGCTCGGTGATGTTGACGAGCGCCCGGCGCTCGGGGGTCTCGAAGAAGAGGTATTCGGTGTGGGCCTTCATCGTCTCACTTACACTTGGCTGAAGCCGGGAGCCTTCATGCCTTCTTCTGGAAGGAGGTGATGTCCTGGAAGGTGACGCCCGCGCCGACCACCTGCCCGTGCGGGTCCTGGATGAGCAAGGTCGAGTAGCCGAGCGTCCGGCTCTCGCCCTTGTGCTTCCAGCGCAGGTCCCGGCGCTTGACCGTCTCCTTCTTGACCAAGGTGTCCATCAGGATCTCGGCCATCTCGGGGATCGTGAGCAAGGTCGCGTCCACCGGCTGGTTCATCGGCAGGTCGCCGGGGAGGCCGAGGATGCTCTTCGCGGCCGGGTTGCACAGCATCACGCGGCCGTGGATGTCCACCGCGACGAAGCCGCCGCCGAGGTTCTCGAGTATGGACGCGTTGTGGGCGGTGACCTTGTCGACCGTCGACTCTAAACGGATCGCGCGCAGCGCGATCGCGCAAGCCGAGGTGGCGGCCTGGACGAAGGCCAGGTCGGCCTCGGAAAAAGGCCCGCCGCGCTTGTTGATGAGCTCGAAGACGCCGATCAGCTCCATCCGGTCGAGCAGCGGCACGGCGAGGACATGGCTCGTCTTGAAGCCGGTCTCCGCGTCGAGGTCCTTCAGGAAGCGCGGGTCCGAGTAGGCGTCGACGGTCAGCACGGGCTCGCGGTATTTCGCGACCCAGCCGCACAGGCCCTTGCCCGACTCGACGCGCCGCGACTCGACGCGATGTCCCGCGGCGCCGAGCGCCGCCCGCGCGATGAGCTGCTGCGGCTTGGGCAGGAAGACGAAATAGGTCGCGGCCTCGCAGTCGAGCGACGCGGAGAGCTTGTCGAGGACGCGGGCCCAGACCTGGTCCTCCTCGGCCTCCTTCGCCGCGGACAGGAAATGAAGGATGTCGACGAGGGCGGGCAGGGCTCCGGCGCCGGGCGTGATCATGGCTTCCTCCGCGCGTTCCGCAAGAACCGCTCGAGGCCCTCGACCAGCGCCCGGGAGAGCTCGTCGCGGAACGCGGCGTCGTTGAGCAGGGCCTCCTGTTCGGGGAGGATCATGTAGGCGTTCTCCACGAGGATCGCCGGCATCGCGCTCTGACGGGAGACGAGCAGGTTGCCCCAGCGCAGGCCTTCGTCGGGCAGCTTGATCCGCCCGCGGTAGGCCTCGTGCACGGCGCGGCCGAGCTCGAGGCTTTGCGGGTGGTAGTAGAAGACGGTGAAGCCGCGCGGCTTGGCCGCCGGGTTCTCGCCGTCGGGCAGGGCGTTGTTGTGCAGGCTCACGAAGAGGTCGGCGCCCCGCTCGACGGCCTGCTTCGGCCGGTCCACGAGAGAGACCTCGTGAAGGGGGTCGCTGCGCGTCATCAGCACGGACGCGCCGGCCCGCTCCAGGCGCGCCTTCGCGGCGACCGCGATCGCGTAGTTCGCGTCCATCTCGCGCGTGCCGAGCGGGCCCGTCGCGCCGGTCGCCGACGGCATGTGCCCGGGATCGAGCATGATCGTGATCCCAGAGAACGGCTTGTAATCCGATATCTTGGGGGCGCGGCGGAGCTCGAGGCGCAAGGCGCCCCCCTCGTAGGACGGCCACCAGCCCCACAGGACCTCGTCGGGCTTGAGCAGGATGGTCACGGCCACGACGTCGCTGGCCTCTTGGCGCCAGCGGACCTCCGAGACGAGGTCGGGGGCTTCGTTGACCGCCCAATTCGTGTGGCCGACCGCGTTGTAGAGGCGGATCGTCAGCGCGTCGAGCCCGGCCGAGGGCTCGACGTCGAAGGCGGCCTTCTCCGACAGGCCGATCTTCACCGCCGCGCCGAGGGCGGTCTTGGCGACGCCGATCGTGCCCGTCACCGCGCGGGGGGGCGTGCCGGAGGAAAGCTCGACGTCCTTGGCCTCGACCCAGCCGGACAGGGAGTCGGACAGGCGCACGCGCAGCGAGCTGTTCTCGCGCCCGGTCACCGTGAGCCGGGTGCCGGCCAGCGGGAAGGAGAGGAAGCCGTTGGCGGGGCCGGTCTTGACCGCGACGAAGCCCGCGGTGCTGGTCTTCACGGTCGCGATCAGGGAATCGCGCGCCGAAGCCGAGACGCGGGCCGTGCCGGAGAGCTTGACCGACGACCAGCCTTTCCCGAGCTCGTACACGACGGGCGCCGCCTCGAACTCCTCGCCGAGCGCGATCTGCCGCGTTCCTTCATAGAGCCCGAGCGCGGCGTTGGAGCCGCGCATCTCCTGCCAGGGACCCTTGCCCACGCGGAAGCGCGCGGGCTTGCCGGGGGTCCCCTTCATTCGCGCCGTCAGCCAGTCCCCGGCGCGCAGGTCGAGGTCGGCCCTGGGCGACAGGGAGGCGGGATCGATGCCGAGCTTCCCGGGAAAGGGCTGCGCGGGCATGGGCACGAGGATATGCCTCTCCGCCGTCGCCGTCGTCGTCGAGGAGAGCGCCAGCTCGGCCCGGAAGGTGAAGGTGCCGGGCGCGATCGGCAGGAACGCGAGGAAGCCTCCGTCCCGGTGGACGGGGACGGTGACGCCGTTGATCGTGAACGGGGCGGTCGCCGGGGAGACCGAGCCGAAGATGAACTCGTTCTCGGCCGCGAGCGGCATGTTCTCCGTCGGCCAGACGAAGACGATCGGCTCGGTCGAGCGCGCCGGATACAGGGGCGCGGCCGCGGCGAGGCGGGGCTCCTCGGGGAGGGTCTCGGCCTTGATCCGGGCCTTGGTGCGGGCGTAGGCGGGCAGCGCCATGCCCAGGAGCAACGCGGCCGCGAGCGCTCGTTTCATGGCCGGGATTCTACCAACTTTGCGTCTAGTCCTGAGTGTTGGGGGGCTGGCTGGCCCAGAACGGGCGGCCGCCCAGGGCGTCGCGCAAGGTCTCGCGGAAGGACGGGCGTCCGATCAGCGGCAGGCCGACCAGGCGCGGGTTCTGCATCAGGTGGTCGGTGCCCGCGATGACGTGCACCGTCGCGCCGGACGCGTCCGCGTCGGCCGCCGCCTTGGCGACGGCGGCGTTCAGGTCGCCGTTGCGCACGACGATGGCCGCCCGCCACAGCTCGCGGTAGGAGCGCCAGGCCGCCAGCGCCGCGCGCGCCATCTCCCGGTAGTAGCGCCAGCCGCGCAGCTCGCCGTGCGCGAGGTGGTTCATCGCGAGCTGATCCATGTGGTGCTGCAGGAGCGGGTGCTTGGAGTCGTCGTAGTGGACGGTGTTCTCCCAGCCGCGCACCTCGACGAAGGCGCTCGGGATGTCCTTCTCCGCCAGGGCGCCGGGGTCGAGGCCGCGGTCGGCGAGATACTTGAGCGCCGGCCAGCCGCGCATGGCCCAGCCGGTGTAGCCCTCGACGAGGACGATGACCGGCTTCCCGGGGCGGGCGTCCGACACGAGGCGCCTCATGTTGGCGCTGATCAACTCGCCGTCGGTGTGGCGCTCGCCGTAGAAATAGACCTTCGCGTCCGCGCGCTCGGCGGCGCCGGGAAGCTCGAAGCCTTTCGCGTAGGCGCTCTTCTTCTCGCCGAGGACCTTGCGGATCAGCGCGTCGAGCGGGGGAAAGCCGTGGTTGGGGGACTTCTCGATCGGCTGCCAGCCGAAGATGCTGCCGGGGACCGCCACGGAGGCGTAATCGTTCGGGTCCTCCGGGCGCACTTCCTTCGGAGTCGACGGGGCGAGCGTCGCCTGCGCGGCGGCCGGCGCGGGCTCGACGGACGGTACGGCCGCGGAAGCCTCGACCTGCGAGGCGAAGAGCTCGGCGTCGGCGACGATCGCCCCGAGCGTGCCCTTCGACGCCGCGATGGACATCTCCTGGTCGAAGACCTGCCACACGGCGAGCGCGCGGCTCAGGCTCTCGACGAGCGGCTTGTCCGCCGGGACGAGGGCGCGGACGAAGCGCACGACCGCCGCCTCGATCTCCTTGACGGCCGCGGCGGCGGCGGGCGTCGGGGCGGGGGCTCCCGAGCCGCGGGCCTCGTCGAGCATGCCCGTGAAATCGGCGCCGCTCATGGTCCGCGCCTTCAGGCCTTTCGCGGCGCCGAGGTCGTCGGCGCGCGCGGCGAGCGCCTGCGAGGCGCCGACGGCGAAGGCCAGCTCCTCCGGCGAGGCGGCCGCGTCGGCCGCGGACGGCGCGGAGACGACGGCGCCGGTCAGCAGCGCTTCGATGTCCCGGCCCGCGGTCAGCGCGGCGGCGCCGGAGGCCGGGTCGGCGGCGAGCGAGGCGACGACTCGCGAGATCCCGGCGTCGAGCGCCGCGACTTTCACCGGGAGAGGGGCGTAGGCGGCGGGGCGGACGGCCAGAATGGCGGAAGGAGCGATCAGAGGCGAGGCGAGCGGAACGGCGGACAGCGACGGCGGCGCGGACAGGGACGGCGCCGGAGAGAGGCTGCCGGGAGCGGACGGCGACGGGATCGGCGCGACGCCGATCCGAAGCGGAAGAACGCTCGTGACCGGCGCGGCGACGCGCGTCTGGGCCGAGGCGGGCGCGGCCAGCAGGAGCGCGGCGAGGAGCGCGCGGATCCGCATCAGAAGCTGCCCGAGAGGCCGGCGGTGTAGAACGTCCCGCCGCCGTGGGATTGCCCGAGCATCGCGCCCGTGGTCTTCTGGCCGACCTCGGCGAAGGCGGAGACGCGTCCGAACTTCTTCTCCGCGCCGGCGCTGAGGGCGCCGCCGAAGCTCTTGGGCCCTTGCTCGGCCGCCTCGCGCTGGCTCCAGGCGTCGACGCCGACCCGGGCGCGGATCCCGGCGCCGACGTCGTCGGACCAGCGCACGGCCGCGGCCGGCTGTCCTTCGCCGGTCGAGACGGTCGTCTCGATCACATCGCCCTTCCTGCCGCGGGAGAGGACCGTCATGGAGTAGCGCGCGCCGACCTCGGAGAGCCAGAAGCCGGTGCCCGCCATCCAGGTCCGGCCGCAGAGCTCGACGCCGGGGACCTTCTGCGTGCGCTCGCCGCCGATCACGTAGCGGCCGAGATAGCCATAGGCCGAGTAAAGCCCCATCGGGTCGAGCATGTTCCACACCGCGCCGCGCACGATGTCGCCGTGCACCGCGTCGCCGCCGCGGCCGGAGCGCTCGCCGTAGAGGCGGGCGTAGCTGGTCATGTCGTTGGCTCCGTCGAGGGCGCCGGCCTGCGACGGCTTGGGGGCGGTCAGGCCGTAGGCGGTCATGTCGACCTTGCGGAAGAACATCAGCGGCCACTGCGTCCAGTCGGCCTCTCCGCGCTCGAACAGGGAGGAGCGCAGGGCGGCCGCGGCGGCCTGCGTGGCCATCGTGCCGCCCGCGTTGAAGGCCTGGCGTCCCGCGGCGGACATCCGCGCCCAGTCCTCGGAGGCGACCTCGGTGATGCGGCCGAAGGCGTAGGGGCCGTCGGCCTTGGCCCAGGACACGTTCTTCGCGCCGGCCAGCCAGGCCGATTCGAAGTGTCCGAGCTCGTGGCCGGCCAAGGTCGTCGTCCAGGCCAGGCCGAGGTCCAGCGGCGCTTTGGCGATGCGGGCCGCCATGCCGGTCCCGCCGGAGCCGGCGCCGGCCTTGTCGAGGAGAGCGTCCGTGCCGCGGCCGTAGAGCCCGTACAGGGTCTCCAGGTTCCGTCCCGTCGCCTCGGCGCGGGGCGCCGAGCCCCAGCGCAAGGTCGCGTCGAGCGGGCGATGGCCGGCCGCGTCGAAATCGGGAGCGGAGCCCAGCGAAGCGGACAGGGCCCGGCCGCGCTCGGCGGCTTCCTTGACCGCGACGGCGTCGTCATGCGCGGCGGGGACGGCGGCGGGGCCGGATGAGGAACGCGGGGCGAGCAGAGCGGCGACCGCGTTCTCGGGCTCGACGCCGCGCTCTCGGCACCACGCCGCCAGCTTCGCGCTCGATGAGGCGTCGGTCTTCAGGAACTCGTCGACCTTGGCGGAATCCTCCGCGGCGATGACCTTGGCGTCGCGGCCGGGCTCGCGGTAGGTCCAGCCGGCGTCGGCGGCGGTCAGTCCGAGGCTTTCGATGACGGCGGGATCGGGGACGATCGTCTGAGCCTGGGAGGTGATCGAGATCGCGAGAAGCGCCGACATCAGGATACCTTGGATCCTCATGGTCTAAGGATAGGCTCCGGCGCCGCCCGGCGCATGGGGCCGCGTGCCCCCGGGGCGAGGGGCCGAAGGGCCCAGACGCGGCCTGAGCCCTAAATTGTCATGTTACAAATATGTATAAGTAATATAACAATTAACAAAGTTATCCACATATCCACAGGGCGCGGAAATGAGGATAAATGATTGTTTTTACGGCATTATCCGTGAGAGATCAGGGACGCAAGGCCGCGAGGACCTCGCGGGCGAAGTCGGACAGGGAGGGGTCGCGCGCGCCCATGACGATGACGAGGTCTCCCTCTTTCGCCTCGGCGGCGATCAGGGCGGCGATGGCGGCGCGGTCGGGCACGTGGAAGGCGTGAAGGCCCTTGGCCTTCAGCGGGGCGACGACGTCGTTCGAGGAGATGTCCTTGCTCGCCGTGCCGCCGACGTAGTAGATGTCGGGCAGCCAAAGCCGGTCCTCGGGGCGCAGGCCCTCGGCGAAGGCCGCGATGAGCTCGTTCTTGAGATGGCGGGTCGGCGCGAAGCCGTGGGGCTGATAGACGGCCAAGGTCCGGCGGCCGCGCAGGCGGGCGGCGGTGAGGGTCGCCGCGATCTTCGCCGGATTGTGCGCGAAGTCGTCGACGACCTCCACCCCGCGCGCGGAGCCGAGACTCTGGAAGCGGCGCGTCACGCCCTGGAAGCCGGCCAATCCCCGGGCGCAGTCGGCCAGCGAGACGCCTTCGTTGACGCACGCCGCGATCGCGGCGATCGCGTTCTCGGCGTTGTGACGGCCGGGGACGGGAAGCTCGAATGAGACGTCCTTCACGCGGAACCGAGAGCCGGCGGCCTCGAGCTCGAGGCCTTCGGCGTGAACGGAGCCGGACGACAAGCCGAACGTGGCGTCGGCGCGGATGCCGGCCAGCGCGGCGTCGTCCCCGTTGACCAGCGCCGTCGCGACGTGGAGCCGGAACTTGAGGAGGATCTCGCGCAGGGCGGAGACCTCCAGGTGATCCTTGGTCAGGTTGAGGAACACGCCGACGGCCGGCTTGTAATTGACCAAGGAGCCGTCGCTCTCGTCCGCCTCGACGACGAGGATGTCCGACTTCCCGCGGAAGGCGTTGCCGGTGAGCCCGCGCTTCTGAAGCGCGATCAGCGCGCCGCCGGTGATGACGGACGGCCCGCGCCCGGCGGCCTCGAGGATCTCGAAGATCATCGCGACGACGGTGGACTTGCCGCTCGTGCCGGTGACCGCGATGGTGCGCATCTCCGACACGTGGCGGGCCAGGAACTCGGAGCGGTGCATCAGGGGCACGCCGCGGGCCTTGGCCGCGGCGATCTCGGGGTTGGAGTCCTCGATGGCGGTGGACAGCACCACGAGCTCCGTTCCATCGGTGAGCGCGCTGCCGTCCTGCGGGAACAGCTTCACGCCGAGGGCCTCGAGCTTGGCCTTCAGCCCCGCGCCCCGCCCGCGGTCGAAGTCCCGGTCGGAGCCCGTCGCCGGGCCGCCGTCCATGGCGTGGATCTGCGCCAGCGCGCTCATGCCCGCGCCCCCGATGCCGACGAAGTGGATCAGGGGTTTTTTCGCCATCTAGAAATACGAGCCGAAGAAGATCCGGCGCCGGCGGGGACGGGGGAACGAGAGGTCGCTCACCGCGTCGCCGGACTCGATGGCGGTCAGGGGCTGGCCGAAGCGCTCGAGGAAGGTCGTGCGCAGCACGCGCCCCGAGGACTTGCGGCTCTCGATGAGCCCGTCGCCGCCGGTGAAGATCATGACGTGGGTGATGCGCTCGCTCGTCTCGTCGTCGGTGAGGAAGATCAGGTCCCCGGCCTGCAGCGCGGCGCTGCGCGTCGGCTTGGCGTGCAGCTTCTGCTCGTGGGAGTCGCGCGGGACGTCGCGGCCGTGGATCCGGTAGGCCAGGCTCACGAGGCCGGAGCAGTCCACGCCGATCTTCGGGTCCGGCTGGACGCCGGAGCGGCCTCCCCAGTAATAGCTGGTGCCGAGGAAGAGCTCGGCGGTGCGGATGATCTCGGCGCGCGAGGCGGCGGTCGGCTCGGCGGGCGCGGCGTACAGAGATGCCGACGGGATCTCGGCGAGCGAGCCGTCGAGGAGGCGCACGACGGTCGCGCTGCCGCTGTCCGAGACGAAGGACAGGCGAGTGCCCACGGAGAGCGTCAGCAGGTCGTCGCCGCGCTGCAGCAGGGCCTGGCGCACGCGGACGATCGGCCCGGACCTGGGCGGGGGCGCCGACACCAGGGCGTCCGCCCTCATCCAGCCCGGGTAGCCCTGCCAATCGCCGGAATGCAGGAAGCTCTCCTGCTCTTCGGCGCGCACGCGGACCCACTCGCCTCTCGCCTCGAGGGCCGTCACGACCTCGCCGTAGAGGATCTGAGAGAGATGCGCCTCGTCGTCGAGCTTGACGCCGGCGCGGCGGACCGGCTTCGTCCACAGGTCGGCGACGGGCGCGCCCACGGTGAACTCGCGGGGGAAGGTGGGGCCGATCAGGTAGGCCAGACCGCGCTTGCGCCCGCGCCAGACCTTGTGGAACGCGGCCCGCGCGTAGACGCGGCGCACGCCCTCCTTGCCTTTGCCCGCGGGGTCGTAGGCGACGACGTCGCCCTCGGCGGTGAAGCCGCCGACGACCATGACGTGGCCGCGCGTCCTCTTGATCGGGGCGTTCGGCAGCTCGCCCTCGGAGAAGGTCACGCTGACGATCACCGGGCGGCCGTGCCCGACCTCGGACTCGACGTCGGCCAGCGACTCGAGGCGCGCGACGCGGCCTTCGAGGCCGAGCGAGCCGGCGTAGGCGACGTTCGCGGGCCAGTTCCCGAACAGCTGGGAGCCGCGGTCCTGCGCCGCGAGGGCGACCGCCTCGAGGTCGAGCTTCCGGCCCCAATGCTCGAGGACCATCGCCAGCGAGGTCGGCGAGCAGATGTCGTGCTTGTACTTCTCCTGCGCGTCGCCCTGCGAGCGGGGGGAAAGGCCGAGGTCGCGGACCCACGGCCCGGACGCGAACGCGGGCGGCGCGGCGGGGGCCTCCGCGTCGGACACGGCGACGGCGACGGAGCGCAGGCGCACCGGCTTCCTGCCGGCCTTGAGCTTCACGCGGTAGCGGAACGCGGAGGCCGGCTTCTTGAGCTTGAGGGTGTCCACGTCCACGGCCGCGGGCGCGTCGACGGCGGCGGCGGCGGGGACGGCGGCGGGCGAGCTCCAGCCGTCGGAGCGGAGGCTGCCGAGCGAGAACCACTCGCTCCAGCCGTCCGCGAAGCGGACCTTCACGCTCAGCTCCGCCTCGCCCCCGGCGGGAACCTCCGCTGCGAAGGAACCCACGAGGTCGTCGAACGGGAACGGGGCCTCGAGATCCCGCGACTCGAGCGAGGCCGTCGCGGCTTTGGTGCGGTACAGGCCCTCGGCGAAAGGCAGACGCTCGAGGCCCGCGGCGCGGGACCCGGCGGTGTCGAGCGGCGTGCGATGCAGGACGTTATGGTTCATGGCGTGAGCGGCGGACGCGGACAGTATAATGAAAAAGCCGAGCGACCAGAGCGGCCGCCCGGCTTTTTCATTCGACGCCAACTTACTTGACGAGCTTGTTGGCGGGCTTGTGCGGAGGATCGTTGGGGGCGCGGGGCGTCACCTTGGGGTGGTCCTTGAAGGTCGGGGCGAGCTCGGCGTTGACTTTCGCCCAAGCGGGATCCTCGTCGGCCGAGCCCTTGATCGCGCCGATCGGGCACTCGGGGAGGCAGACGCCGCAGTCGATGCAGACCTCGGGGTTGATGATCATGAACTTCTCGCCCTTGTAGTCTCCCGGGTGGATGCACTCGACGGGGCAGACGTCGACGCACGCGGCGTACACTTCGCCCAGACAGCCTTCGACGATGATATGAGTCATGTGATTCTCCCTTGCGCCTCCATGGCGCGTCACGGCAAAACGCGTTATACTTATTCTGCGTGGTCCATCGTACATCATCGTCCATTTCTTGTCAAATTTTCCTCGGCTTTCTGCTGACGGCCTCCGCCGCGCCCGCCCGCGCGGAGACGGCGGTCTCCGCTCCGGCGGCGATCAGCCCGGGCCTGACCCGCGCGCTGGAGACGCTCGCCAAGGTGAGGCTGTTCGGCGCCGCTTCCCTTAATTGGCGCAACGTCGGCCCGCGTGAACCCGGCTTCGAGACGCAGATCCAGAACCAGGTCTACCTGGCGGACATGTACTTCGGGGCCGAAGGCCCCGTCACCGAGGGCGTTCCCGTCCTCATCGAGTGGAACCTCCCGACCGCGGGCCGGGGCGCGCCGCGCCTGAGCCAGGCCTACGTGGAGTACGACAAGGTGCGCCGCATCAAGTTCCAGTTCGGCAAGTTCATGGTCCCGTTCGGGCGCTACAACGAGCTGTACCGTCCCGACCAGTATCTCGCGGTGACGCGGCCGCTCCTGTACGCGTCGCCCGACAGCCTCGACCTCGTCGTGCGTCCCAACTCGCCGCGGCCGCCGCTCAGCTACGGCTACAGCGACATCGGCCTGCGCTGGAGCTGGTATCCGGTCCGGGTCCACCCGCTGGTGCCCAGCGAGGCCACTCTGTTCGTCGTCAACGGCGTCGGCGAGCAGAAGAACCGCCTGCGCACCTTTCCGAACCCGTCGAACCTGGGCATACCCGGTCCCGGCACCGAAGGCGTATCGCCGGACTTCGGCCACGACAACAACAACCTCGCCGACAACAACAACGCCAAGTCCCTCGGAGGGCGCGTCGTGTTCGGGCTCGGCGACCTGCGCCTGCCCTGGCCGGTGCCCGAGCGCGCCGCGGACCTGACGGGCACGCACCTCGGCCTGTCCGGCATGGGCGGCAACTACGATCTCGAGGGGTACCTGAACTACGAGATGTGGAGCGCGGACTGGGCCTTCGACTATCGCGGGATCAACCTGTCCGGGGAGGTGATGTACAGCAAGAACCACTTCCTGACGCCGATGCTCGCGCCCTCCTCCACGGAGTCGTCGCCCGTGCTCCTGTCGACCGGGAGCCATTCGCGCCAGGTCGAGCATCTCTACGGCTACTTCATCCAGGCCTCCTTCCCGCTGATGCGCCGTCCGCCCTACGGCCGGCGCCTGACCGGGCTGCTCGTCTACAACGAGATGTACCGGCGCGGGCCGCTGCTGGACTTCCTCTTGAACTTCAACGACGGGACCACGACCTTCGACTCGATGACGGCCTACCGCGCCGCGGCGCCGTTCGTCACGCGCCGGATCCGCAAATACACGGCCGGCGCCCATTGGCAGCTGGCCGAGCATTTCGCCGCGAAGTTCGAGTACTCGTATTGGGTCATGGGCAAGTCCACGGTCCGCAGCGCGACCTCCCTCGGCCTCAACGACATCTACCAAGGCGCGTTCTCCTTGGTCATGGGGTTCTAGCCGTGACGGGGACCGCCGCCGCGCTCGCGCTGCTGCTGGCCGCGCCGGCCGGGGCCGCGGGCCTCGCGGCGCCGGGCAAGGACTTCAAGATCTCGATCGTCGAGGTCAGCACGGCGCCGGGCCGGACCGACTACCTGCTCAAGTTCCCGTCGGCGGCGAAGAGCCCGTGGCCGGCCAACGACACGGTCTGGGCGCACCTGTCCGTGCCTGACGCGGCGAAGCGGAAGAGCGGCGCGGCGGTGCTGGTCCTTCCCGTGATGGCCGCGCCGAACGTCTGGATCGAGACGCGTTTCGTGGACCGCTTCGTTTCGGACGGCCTCGTCGTCATGTGGATCGAGATGCCCACGCAGTTCCACCGCCGGCCGCATCCGTCCATGCCGAGCGGCCAGGTCTTCCTCGCGCGTACGACCGGCCAGCTCGCGCGGAACTTCCGCCAGTCGGTCTCGGACGCGCGGCGGGCCTTCGGCGTGCTCGCCGCCCGGCCCGAGGTGGACCCTGAGCGGGTGGCCCTGTTCGGCATCAGCCTCGGCGCCATCGTGGGCTCGGTGACGTGGTCCGTGGACCCGCGGCCGGCGGCCGGCGTGTTCGTGATGGGCGGGGCCGATTTCCCGGGCATCGCGCTCAACGGCTCGTTGAGCGGGCCTTTCGTCAAGAAGATGGGCCTCCAGGCGGGGGATCTTCGGACGGCCTGGACCGGCCTCGACCCCTTGGACTACAAGGCGTCCAACGCGGGCAAGAAGGCCCTCCTGATCAACGTGAACTCGGACACGGTCATCCCGAGGGCCAACGCCTTGAGGCTCAAGGAGGCCTTCCCCGACTCCCGCCAGGTCTGGCTCCCCTTGGGGCATTACACGGCGATCCTGCATCTCGTGTGGCTGCCGGGCTCGGTGTCCCGGCGCCTCCAGGAAGCCCTTTTAGCGCGGTAAAAAAACGATTAAAAGGGCTTGCAAGCCTTGACAGCCCATCTTGGCGGGCATACACTGTCTTCATACGCAGGCGTCACGTTTTGGGAGAATCGACATGAAGAGCCTATCGTTGATCGTTCTCGCCGTGGTCTCCTTCGGAGCCATGGCCCTATCCGGGTGCAGCGGCTGCATGCCCGCGGAGGAGGCGAAGCAGACCGCGGCTCCGCCGGTCACCTGCGGACCGGGAACGGTCGCCCAGGGAACTCAGTGCGTCGGGAAGGTGAAATAACCCCGGAGGCTTATGAAAAATCTACACAGACTCTTCGCCGTGATCCTCAGCCTCGGGATGCTGGGCGCGGCCGCTTGCAGCGGCTGTTCGCAGCAGCCGGAAGAAACCTCCTCGACCTCGTTGTCCCAGCCGATGTCCTACAAATGCGGCGCCGGCACGCACAGGGTGGGGAACCAGTGCATCGGCGACACCGAGTCGTCGAGCAGCTCCAAACCTGCGACCACGCTCAAGACCACCGGGAACAACTGACCCTCGTCTCCGCGTGAAAAAGGCCCGCCCTCGATCGCGAGGGCGGGCCTTCCTTTTCCCGGTCGGGGTCAGCGTCCGCCGAGGGGGCGGAATCCGTTGGGCGCCGCTTCCGGGGCCTTCTCGGCGTCCTTCGCGTCGAGCGGCACGGCGGCGGGCTGGTTCTTCATGGCCTTCTTCATGTCCTCGGAGTTCATGATGTCGGACATGACCTGATCCCGGTTGACGGCCTTGGCTTCGCCCCCGTCGAGGAAGCCGGTCAGGCTCGCGGGAAGGCCGACGGCCTTGATCACGGTGCTTACGAGACTCTTCGCGACGCCGTCGTTCTGGGCGACCCCGCCGATCGCGGCCGTCAGGCTCGGAGGCGCCTCCTTGATGCCCGTGACCAGGGCGTCGCGGATCCCGGGATCGCCCGCGTATTTCTTCACCAGCTTGCTGAAATCGTTCGACTTGGCCAGGCCGTAGGCGAACTTCAAGGGATCCCTGTCCTTCCAATACGCGTCGCGCAGGGCGCGCAGCTCGGGGGACGCGGCCCAGTCCCGGCCGTATTGCGTGATGGACGTGTGCTTCTTCTCCATGCGCCGGACGAAGGCGGCCACGATCTTCTCGTTCTTGAGCGCGGCCTCCTTAAAGTTCAGCGCCGCCGCCTGCCGCGGGTCGGTCGGGTTCGGAGTCGCGCCGGAGGCGCCCGCCGGCTTGGGCGTCGAGGCGCCGGGGCCGGCGACGCGCATGCCCGCGTCCCCCTTGACCATGCCCAGGCTGGTCTGCTGGGCCGGCGCGGGATCGGCGGGGCCGGGCGCCGGGAACGAAGGCGGCGCGGCGGACTGGGCGGGGTCCGGCGCGGCGCTCATGTCGAAGCCGGAGGTGTCGAGGCCGGCGCTGCGGTTGGACATGAGGTGCCAGCCCGCCACCCCGACGGCCGAGCCGCCGACGGCGATGAAGACCAGGATCACGCCGAGCCGGCTCGTCTTGTGCGGGTGCTCCTCGCTCATGTCTTCATTATGGTGTGGGCGGGCCGTCCTGTCAAGGCGTCCAATACTTAATTCCGTAATGGCTAACGGCTATAATCCGCAAGATGACGAGAAGGGCTTTGGCGCTCCTCCTCGTCCTCGCGCTGGCCGCTCCGGACGCCGGAGCCGTCGCTTACAACGACGTACTGCCGGGCGCGAGGGCGATGGGCATGGGAACCGCGTATTCGGCGATCGCCGACGACGCGTTCGGCCTTTTTTACAACCCCGCCGGCTCGGCGAACACCCCGTACACGCAGGGCGCGGGCACCATCGGCCGGATGCTGTCGCCGCGGGGGCCGTTGTCCTTCGCCACCGGCGCCTACATGCGCCCCTACGAGCCGATCAACACCGCCACGATCGGCGCCGCCTACCACCTCGAGCGCCAGCGCAACGGCGGCGACATCGACTCGCTGATCTTCAACTACAGTCAGGAGTACCGGGTCCGCCAGATCCCGTTCTCGAAGCCCCTCAAGATCGGCGCCAACGCCAAGATCGTCAACTCCGACGCGGGCAGCGGCGGCAAGTTCGGCCTCGGGTTCGACGTCGGCGCGATCGCGCGCACGAACATGGGCCTCTCGGCGGGCATCGTGCTCAGCGATTTCGTCACCTCCTTGGCGTATCCCCGCCCGGCGATCACGCTCGCGACGGCGTACGCCTGGGGCCGCCGCCTCACTTTCGCCGGCGACTTCCGCGTGCGCGGCGGCCTGGCGGAGTTCTATCCCGGCGTCGAGGCGACCTTCCATCAGGGCCTGCTGCGCGTGCGCGGCGGCAAGGGGCTGAACCTCGACGGGGTGAGCACCTTCGCGTTCGGCCTCGGCCTGAACTTCTCGCCGATGATCCTGGACATCGCGATGTCCCTGCCGACCGCGGGCCTCAACCGCTCCGGCGGCGGCTATCAGGCCACCTTCAGCTACCGCTTCGGCGCCCCGTCCTTCACCGGCCAGTTCGTCGGCCAGGCCGCCGCGCAGGCGGAGACCCTGCGCACGGATCTCTCGAACCTCGAGCAGAAGCAGAAGACGATGTCCCAGCAGGCCGGCACGGCCGAGACCAACAAAGCCGCGGCGGAGAGCCAGCTGCGCGTGCTCGAGAAGCGCGTGGCCGAGGCGCAGGACGAGTACCGCGCCCTGCTCAAGCGCAACGACGAGCTCGACTACCGCGCCGCCGAGAAGGCCGCCGGCCTCATGGGCCGGCCGAAGCCCGTCGAGATCAAGGTCCGCGCGCGGCCGGCGCCGCCGGCGTGGCCGAAGCGCCACGTGGTGAAGGCCGGGGACACCTTGCGCACGATGGCCAAGGAGTACTACGGCGACCCCAACCTGTGGGAGAAGATCTACGACGCGAACCGGGAGAAGGTCGAGCGCGGGCTGCCCGCCGAGGGCGCCTCGCTGCTGATCCCCGCGCCGAACTGACATGGCCGCCATCGGATTGCTGGCGAAGGAAGCCGCGGACCGGGAGCTCCTCGGGCTCATGCTCGGCGAGCTCGGCCACCGGACCGAGGGCGCCGGCCGCCTCGAGGAGGCGCTCGAGTTCGCGCGCGAGCGCAAGACGAAGGCCTTCCTGCTCGTCGACGGGGGCGGGGCCGACGCCGAGAGCCTGACGCGCGAGCTGCTCCGCGCCTTCCCGCTCATGCCCGTGGTCGTGGCGCTGAAGGTGCGCGACGCGAGCCGCGCCGTGGCGCTGATGCGCGTGGGCGCCGCCGAGGTCGTGGCCCCGCCGTGGACGCCCGAGGACCTCAAGGCCTCGGTCTCCAAGGGCCTGCGCTTCCAGGGCACGGCCGTCTCGGTCGCGAGCGCCGCGCCCCTGAGCCGCTCGCCGATCTGGTACGCGCTGGCCGTCGGCCTGTTCCTGGCCGCAGGGCTCGGCGTCGCCTCGCTCAAGCGCGTCGAGGCCAACCGCGCCGCCGCCGCGGCCCGCGTCGACCGCTGGGAGCTCCCGGTCCGCCATCCGGCCGGGCTCGCCTTCGACGGCAAGTCGCTGTGGCTCGTCGAGTGGTTCACCCAATCCTTCTACGCGCTCTCGCCGGACGACACCGCCGTCCGGGTCGTCCGCCACCTGACCGCGGACACGCCCGTGGCCGCGGCCTTCACCGCCGAGGCGATGTGGACGGTCTCCGCCGACGGCACCGTCATCCGCCGCATGCGCGACGACAAGATGACCCCGCTCGCCCGGTACGCGAAGGCCGCGCCGAACTGCGCGGGCCTCGCCTTCGACGGCCTCTATCTCTGGACGCTCGACGCCCGCGCCAAGGTCCTGCGCAAGCACCTCGTCGACCGCGAGCTCAGCGTGCTCGCGACCTACAGGTGGCGCGGCTCGAAGCCCGCCGGCCTGGTCTTCGACGGCCGTTCGCTCTGGACGCTCGACGCCGCCGACCGCCGCCTCGTGCGCTACGCCCTGGAGCGCCCCGAGGAGCCCATCGACGGCCTCCCGCTCCCCGAATACGCCGAGGGCGACTTCATCCCGACCGGCGTCTCCTGGGACGGCGCGCGGTTCTGGACCGTCGGCGAGGCGAAGGACGGGCGGGGTCCGGCGCGTCTGGTCCGGCATAAAGAGGAGCCGCGATGACGCGGGCCCCTTACCTCGTTCCGGCGCTGCTCCGCTTCCCGGGCTCCTCCGCGCGCCAGGATTCCTGGGGCCGTCTCCTTAAGATAACGGCCGGAGGGGCGGAGCTGTCCACCGCGGCCCGCCTCGCGAAGGGGGAGACCGTCCTCGTCCAGTTCGAGCTGGGCGGCGAGCGCCTGCTCATCCCCGCCCTCGTGCACCACGCCTATGACGACGACGACGGCGCGCGCTTCGCCGAGCTGCGCTGGAACGACATGGTGGAGCGCCGCCGCCTGGCGCGCGTGCTCCTCGACGTCCTCGCGAAGTCCTAGGCCGCCGGAACCCGGCCCATGTCCCCTCGCCGCGGCTAGTTCGGCCCCACGACGAAGCCGGGGGGGTGGCTCATCAACTGCAGCATGTCCGCGTACTCGGCGTTCTTCGAGTTCCTGAGGCGCACGTAATAGGTCGTATCCAGCCTCATGTCGTTGGTGTTGAATTTCTTGACCCAAGCGCCGTTTTGATAGGACCAGTTTTGGCCCGGCAGCTTCGTGAAGCGGCTGAAATCGGCGTACGGAGAGCAGACGGCGATGTCGGCATGGGTCGCGTCGTCGCGGATCTGCGTGCAGACAAAAGCGTCCTTCTCGTCGAATCCGAAAATATGGACCTCGACGATCTCCCCTCTCTTGTACGGCGAGTTCTTGACCTTGCCGTCGACGAAGTGGCGGCCCAGCGCGGAGGGGTGCGTTTCCGAGCCGGTGGTACGGAACGTTTTGACCGACTTCTCGCCCTTCGAGTTGGTCACTGAGATGCGCAGCGTGTCGTACCAGTAGATGCTCTTGTACCTCGCTTCCCATATCCCGTTGGCGTAGGAGAATCTCCCGTTGTTGTAGCTGATCGAGTAAGTCGTGTCGGGCAATTTCACGAAATCGGCGCAGTCCCCTAATAGGTCTCCCTTCATGACCAGGCTCTCCAGGCAAACGGACGTGTCCTTCTCGTCGTAGCCGAAGATCTGGAAATAAACGGTCTGCGTGTCGAAGAACGAGCCCGAGGCGATCGGGTTCTTCTTGTCGTCGACGACGCGGATCCCTTGTTTGGGCGGCTTCGCCGGGCCGCTGGGACCGGAGGACGTGATCGGCTTCGCGGGAGCGGTCGAGGCCCCGTTCGAGCCGCCCCAGTAGCGCCTCGCGGGATTGGCGCCGGGGCTCTTGTCCTTCGCGCCGGTACCGATGCCGGCTCCGACGACGGCTTCGACTTCGCCCATGACCGGGGCCGAACTCTCCACGTTCGCCTCGGCGTGGATGCCTCCGGGCCGGACGACGCGAAAGACGCGAGGGGCCGAGCGGGCCGGACGCGACGCCGCGGCGGCAGGGGCCGGCGACGCCTTCGCGTCCTCGCCGGACGCGTTCGGGTCGGCGGCCTCGTAATGGCGCGTGCTTTGGGCCGCCGCCGGCGGCGCGAACGGCGCCAGCGCCAGCAGCAGGCTTCCGATCGCGCGCGCCGGGGCCGAAACGGAGGGATTCGAGTTCATGGTTCTCCTGTTCGCTTCTCGTTAGTATGAAGGCCCTGCCCGCGCCTCGACCATGACCATGGTCATAAAACGGCGAATCCGGCGCCGTCGCGGGCGGTGGCCGCGGTCATTGTCGGACTTATTGCTAAATGCTAATTTAGTCATATGTCCACCTCGGCTGTCGCGCGTCGCACGGCGCTGTACGAAAGCCACAAGAACCTGGGCGGTAAGATCGTCGATTTCCACGGGTGGGAATTGCCGGTCCAGTACGAATCGATCATGAAGGAGCACGAGGCCGCGCGCCACCGCTGCGGCCTGTTCGACGTCTCCCACATGGGCCAGGTGTTCGCGACGGGCCCCGGCGCGCTCGCCTTCCTTCAGAAGGTCAACGCCAACGACATCTCCCGCATCGGCCCGGGCAAGGCGATCTACTCCCACCTGCCCAACGAGAAGGGCGGGGTCGTCGACGACGTCATCGTCTCCTGCCTCGCCAAGGACCGCTACCTGATCGTCGTCAACGCGGCCACGGCCGACAAGGACTTCGCCTGGTTCCAGAAGCACGCGAAGGGCTTCGACGTGAAGCTCGAGAACAAGTCCGACCTCTACGGCATGATCGCGGTCCAGGGTCCGAAGGCGGCCGAGATCGCGTCGATGATCGCCCCCGCGATGGCGTCCCTGCCGCGCTTCGGCGCGCTTGAGCTCGAGCTGTACGGGCAGCCCTCCTTCATCACCCGCACCGGCTACACCGGCGAGGACGGCTGCGAGTTCATCGTGCCCAGCGAGATCGTCGTCCGCGTCTGGGAGGACCTGCTCGCGCAGGGCCGTTCGCTCGGCGCGGCGCCGTGCGGCCTCGGCGCCCGCGACGTGCTCCGCCTCGAGGCGGGCTACCTCCTGTACGGACAGGACCTCGACGACGACCTCAGCACCTTCGAGGCCAATTACGGCTGGGTCGTGAAGCTGGACAAGGGCGACTTCATCGGCAAGGCCGCCTTGGTCAAGCAGAAGGCGGAGGGCATCAAGAAGAAGCTCACCGGCGTGAAGCTGCTCGAGCGCGGCGTGCCGCGCGCGGGCGCCTCGGTCATGCTGGACGGCAAGGAGATCGGGAAGTTCTGTTCGGCGACGTACTCGCCGAGCCTGCAGGCGGGCATCGGGACGGGGTACCTTGATAGACCGGACCTCCCGCCGGGAACGAAAGTCTCGGTCGTACTTCACGGACGGGACATCGCCGCGGAGATCGTCAAAACGCCGTTTTACATCTCACCTAACCTCAAGAAGGGGGCCTGATTTATGCTCGATCCGAAGAAATTAATGTACATGAAGTCGCACGAGTGGCTGGACCTGCAGGGCGACGCGGGCACGGTGGGCATCTCCGACCACGCGCAGAAGGAGATCACGGACGTGGTCTTCGTCGAACCCCCGAAGGTCGGCCGCACGGTCAAGCAGGGCGAGGCGTGCTGCGTCGTCGAGTCGGTGAAGGCCGCCTTCGACATCTACGCCCCGGTCTCCGGCGAGATCACCGCGGTGAACGCGGACGTCGTCAAGGACCCCGCGCTCGTCAACGCCGAGGCCTTCGGCAAGGGCTGGCTGTTCAAGCTCAAGGCGTCCGCTCCCGACGAGGCGGCGAAGCTCATGACCGAGGCGGCGTACGAGGAGTTCCTGAAAGCCGAGGCCGCGCATGGAAGCCACTAAGGAGCGCCCTACGAAAACCCCTCTTCCTCCCGCCGACGATTTCGCCCGCCGTCACATCGGCTCCGGCTCCGCCGACCAGGCGGCGATGCTCGCCGCGCTCGGCCGCCCGTCGCTCGACGCCCTGATCGACGCCGTCGTCCCGCCGGCGATACGACTGAAAAAACCGCTCGACCTCCCCGCCGCGCTCTCCGAGGCCGGGGCGCTGGCCGAACTCAAGAGGATCGCGTCGAAGAACCAGGTCTGGCGCTCGTACCTCGGCCAGGGGTACAACGACACCGTGACCCCTCCCGTGATCCTTCGCGAGATATTGGAGAACGCCGGTTGGTACACCGCGTACACCCCTTATCAGCCGGAGATCGCGCAGGGAAGATTGGAAGCATTGCTGAATTTCCAGACATTAATAATCGATCTGACGGGCCTGCCCGTCGCGAACGCGTCGTTGCTGGATGAGGGGACCGCCGCGGCGGAGGCCATGGCGATCTGCCTCCACGCCGCGGAAGATCCAGGCGATAGGATATTCTTCGTCTCGAGCGAGTGCCACCCGCAGACCATCGAAGTCATCAAAACCCGCGCCACGCCGCTAGGCGTGAAGGTCCAGGTCGGCGAACCCTCGCAGATCGCGGGGAAAAAGCTGTTGGGCGCCTTGGTCCAGTACCCCGATACGTTCGGCGCCGTCAAGGATTGGTCCAAGTTCGCGGACGCCGTTCACGCCGCCGGGGGCCAGTTGGTCGTGGCGGCGGACTTGCTCGCCCTCACTTTGTTCAAGGCCCCCGGAGAATTCGGCGCGGACATCGCGGTCGGTTCCACCCAGCGCTTCGGCGTGCCGCTCGGCTTCGGCGGGCCGCACGCGGCGTACCTGTCGGTCAAGGAAGCGTTCCAGCGGCGGATCCCGGGGCGCATCATCGGGGTGTCCAAGGATTCGCACGGCAAACCCGCCCTGCGCCTGGCCCTGCAGACGAGAGAGCAGCACATCCGGCGCGAGAAGGCGACGAGCAACGTGTGCACGGCGCAGGTGCTCCTGGCCGTCATCGCGGGGATGTATGCGGTGTATCACGGGCCCGAGGGGCTCAGCCGCATCGCCCTTCGCGTGCGCGCCTTGACGCAGAAATTAAGGAACGGATTGAACGAATTGGGCGTGGATACGGGTGCCGACCTGGCGTTCGATACGATACATGCTCGCGTCGCCTCCGGCGACGCGGTTAAAATAAGAACGGCGGCCGAGGCGAAGAAGATAAATCTTCGTTTTTACGGCAACGGAGTGGTGATCTCTTTGGACGAGGCCACAACGGAAACGGATGTGGCCGACATATTGACCGCCTTCGGCGGTCGGGTGATGCCCGGCGGGCCTATCGTTGAGATACCCGCCAACTTAAAGAGGACATCCAAGTTCTTGACGCACAAGGTCTTCTCCGAACACCGTTCGGAGACCGAGATGCTTCGTTACCTTCGCAAGCTCGAAGGGAAGGACCTGTCGCTTGTGCACTCCATGATCCCCTTGGGATCATGCACCATGAAGCTCAATGCCGCGTCCGAGATGCTCCCGGTGACGTGGCCTGAGTTCGGGAAGATGCACCCTTTTGCGCCTTCGGCGCAGACGGCTGGATATCTCGAGATGACCTCCCAGCTCGAGTCGTGGTTGGCCGAAATCACCGGGTTCGCTGCGGTGAGTCTCCAACCCAACGCCGGCTCCCAGGGCGAATACGCCGGTTTGTTGGCCATACGCGCGGCCCAGAACGCCCGCGGCCAGTCTCACCGCAAGGTCTGCCTGATCCCCGTCTCCGCGCACGGCACCAACCCCGCGTCGGCGGCGATGGCGGGCATGAGCATCGTCACGGTCGCGTGCCTGGAAGACGGCGACATCGACCTGGCGGACCTCAAGAAGAAGGCGGACGAGCACGCCAAAGACCTGGCGTGCCTGATGGTCACTTATCCCTCGACGCACGGCGTCTTCGAGGAGGGCATCAAGGAGATCTGCGCGATCGTCCACGGCCACGGCGGCTTCGTTTACATGGACGGCGCCAACATGAACGCCCAGGTCGGCCTGTGCCGTCCCGGCGACATCGGCGCCGACGTCTGCCACCTGAACCTGCACAAGACCTTCTGCATCCCTCACGGCGGCGGCGGGCCCGGCATGGGGCCGATTGGCGTGGTCAAGGAGCTCGCGCCGTTCCTGCCCGGCTCGAAGGACGTCTCCGCCGTGTCGTCGGCGCCGTTCGGCTCGGCCTCGATCCTGCCGATCTCGTGGATGTACATAAGGATGATGGGGCCGGACGGTTTGGCCGACGCGACGAAGAACGCCATCCTGAACGCAAATTACATCGCCAAGCGCCTCGACGCCCTGTTCCCGGTCCTTTATAAAGGGAAGAACGGCTTAGTGGCCCATGAGTGCATCGTGGATCCTCGCGCGTTAAAGGCAACGGCGGATGTGGTCGTGGATGATATCGCCAAGCGCCTGATGGATTACGGCTTCCACGCCCCGACGACGTCTTTCCCCGTCGTGGCGACTCTCATGATCGAGCCGACGGAGTCGGAGTCCAAGGCCGAGCTCGACCGGTTCTGCGACGCGATGATCTCGATCCACGGCGAAGCCGAGAAGGTGCGCAAGGGCGAGTGGCCGAGGAACGACAACCCGTTGAAGAATGCGCCGCATACGGCGCAGTCCGTCGTCTCCGACTCTTGGACGCATCCGTACTCGCGCGAGACGGCCGCGTATCCGGCCGCCTGGCTGCGGGAGCGGAAATTCTGGCCGTCCGTGGGCCGCGTCGACGGAGCCTACGGCGACCGCAACTTCTTCTGCTCGTGCTCCGCGCTGAGCTGAGCCGCCGGCTCGTCCTCGACGCGGCGGGCCATATGGCTCTCGACGAGGCCGTGCTGCTCGAGTCGCCGCCGGACGCGCTCGTCCTGCGCGTCTACGAGTGGAAGGGCGAGGGCTGCACGTTCGGCTACTCGCAGAGATATGAAGACGCGAAGGCGGCCTGCAAGACCGGCGTAGCGCCCGTGCGCCGGGCGACGGGCGGGGGGATCGTTCATCACGACGGGGACGTCACCTTCAGCCTCGTGTTCCCGTGGGACCGGACGTGCGCGCCGGAGACGATCTACAAGAACATCCACCGGGGGATCCATCAGGCCCTGAAGGCGCGCGGGACCGTCAACGGGATGTGGAGCCCCAAGGACAAAGCGCCGGGGATCGCGGCCAGCTGTTTCGCCCGGGCGGAAAAAGCCGACCTCGTCGACGCGGACGACAAGAAGATCTTAGGCGGGGCCTTGCGTAAGAAAGGCGTTAAAGGGTTATATCAGGGCTCGTTGCGGGTCAGCGTGCCCGAAGCGACGATCATCGAAGGGATCACTCGCGAATTCGGTCGACCTTCGGTCGACCTTCTTCCGTCATGGATCGCCAAAGGTCTGGAACTCGAATCACGCTACCGTTCGGCCGAATGGAATACTAGGAGATGAGCATGAAGACCTTCGTCTTGTGCAAGCTGACGCCGGGCAAGGAGCAGACGGCCGTGCGCGCGATCCGGGCGATCGAGGGCGTCAACGAGGTGTACATGGTGTTCGGCGGCTGGGACATGGTCCTCTCGGCGGAGTCCGACACCGTCGACAAGCTCTCGAGCCTGATCGTCAGCCGCATCCGCTCGGTGGACGGCGTCGCCGCCACGGAGACCTTGGTCACGACGAGCCTCTGATCCGGTGACGCGGCGCGGCCGGGACCTCCTGATCGTCGCCGCCTTCACCGGGCTCGCGCTTTTCCCGTTCCTGGGGAAGGCGTTCCACGTCGACGAGCCTTTCTTCCTCGCCATCGCGCGCCGGATACTGCGCGACCCCCTGCACCCGTTCGCCTTCCGGTTCAACTGGTACGGCGACGCCGTGCCGATGTCGAGCATCAACAACACGCCGCCGCTGCTGGCCTACCTCCTGGCGGCGGCTCTGCGCCTCACCGGGGGCGGCGAGACGGCGATGCGCCTGGCCTTCCTGCCTTTCGACCTGGCGTCGAGCCTGGCGCTCTACCTCCTGGCGGCGCGCTATCTGAAGCGTCCGCTGCTGCCCGCGCTCATCGTCGTCGCCTCGCCCGCCTACATGATCGACATGAACCACCTGATGGCGGAGAAGGTCATGGCGGGCTTCGCCTTCCCGAGCCTCTACGCGCTCGCGCGCGGCGCGGAGGAGGACCGGCCGGCCTGGCTGTGGGCCTCGGCCGCGCTGTTCGCCGCCGCGCTGCTGGCGAAATACAACGCGATCTTCCTCGCCCTGCCGGCGTTGTGCCTTCTGTGGGGACGCGTTCCTCCTCGGCGTCTGGCGGGATACTTCGCCTTGGCGGCCGCGCCGCTGGCGTGCTGGCTGTTGGGGGGAGCCCTTCTCCGCAGCGGGGCGTGGGATTCGGCGGCGGGCGTGACGGCGGACGCGTCGCGGATGTACTGGTCCGCCTGGTCCCACAAGCTGCGCTCGTTCCTGTCCTTCACCGGGGGCTGCGGCGTCGTCGTCGCGTTCTGGCCCCTGCTGGCGAGGCCGTCGAAAGCCCTGGTCGCCGCCTGCGCCGCCGCGGCGATCGTCTTGTTCCTGCCCGCGTTCGACCTCGCCCCGCTCGTGCGTCCCGTCGACCGCGCGGCCGGCGTCCTGTTCTCCTTCGGAGCCCTGCTCGCCCTGTCGGCCCTCTTCCGCGCCGAGGGCCGCGGCGCGAGGCTGTGGGCCGCGTGGACCGCCTCGGTGTCGGCCCTCCTGCTGTTCGCTTATTGGGCGATCCTCGCCCGGCTCGTCCTGTTCCTGATCCCGCCGCTGGTCTTCTCGCTGGCGGAGGCGCTCGAGGCGCGCTGGCCCGAAAAGCGTCTGCGCCTCGCGCAGGCGGTCAGCCTCGCCGGGGTCGCGGCCCTGAGCGTGCTGCTGTCCATCGTCGACTTTCAGTACGCCGGGGCTCAGCGGACGATGGCCCGCGAGGCCGCCGCGGAGCGCGCGGCGAAGGGCGGGCGCCTCTGGTGCGCCGGCCATTGGGGCCTGCAGCACTACGTCGAGGAGGCCGGCGGAGCCGTGCTCGACGCCTCCGCGGGCGGCTGGTCCGGGGTCCGGCCCGGCGACGCCGTCATCGTGCCCCGCGTCAACTCCAACATCCTGAGGCCGGCGGGGAGCCTCAAGGCCGTCGTGCGCGAGGTCCGCGTCGGCAGCCCGATCCCGCTGCGCCTCATCAGCGGCTGGACCGGGGAGGCCGGCTTCTACTCCAACGGCTTCGGCTTCCTGCCCTACTCGCCGAGCGCCGAGCCGGTCGAGGAGTTCACCGTCGTCGAGCCGCTGTAGACCTCGGGCTCGACGATCGCGTCGTCGTCCTCGCCGGGATCCTCGGTCGCGTCCGGTCCCGCGGCGTCGGCCGCGTCCCCGGCCGGGGTCTCGGCCGGGGGTTCTCCCGCCGCCGCGGCCCGCGCCCGGTCCGCCGCGGCGATGCGGCCCATGATCCGCGCGGAGTTGCGCTCCACGTAGGGGCCGCGCTTGGCGGGGCTCCAGCGGCGGGGATTGGGGAGGACGACGGCCATCGCGACGGCTTCCTCGTACGACAGGTCGGCGCAGGATTTCTGGAAGTAGACGCGCGCCGCGGCCTCGCAGCCGAACACGCCCTTGCCCCACTCGACGACGTTGAGATAGAGCTCCAGGACGCGCCGCTTGCCGAGCTCGCGCTCGAGGCGCCGCGCGATGAGGATCTCCTTGGCCTTGCGCAGGGGGTTCTTGCTCGGCGACAGATAGAGGTTGCGAGCGAGCTGCATCGTGATCGTGCTGCCGCCGGCGGCGAAACGCCCCGCCTTGCGGTTGCGCTCGTAGGCGGCGCGGATCGCGTCCCAGTCGACGCCGTCGTGGCGCCAGAACTCGTCGTCCTCGGCGGTCACGACGGCCCTTTTGAGGTCCTCCGATATCGCCCCGGAAGGGACCCAGGTCCAGCGCAGGTCGAGCTTGCGGCCCTTGGCCTTCGCCTGCTTCTTGCGCAGCTCGATGTAGGCCGTGGTCGCGGGCGGGCTCTTCTTGAGCGGCGAGACGTCCGGCAGCCATACCACCCAGAGGGCGGCCAGGAACGCGCACGTCGAGGCGGCGGCGAGTCCGGCGAGCAGCAGGCGGACGAGGCGGGGGGGACTGGCGGGATTCATTTTGAGGGGGTATGCTAGCAAGTCGAAAGCGCCGCACCCATGGAGATAACGAAATGAGAACCATCCTGTCCGCCGCCCTGCTGCTCACCCTGATCGTCCCCGTCCGCGCCGAAGACAAGCCCGCCGCCGGCGGCCCTCCCCCGGAGATCAAGGCCGAGCATCAGGAGTTCAAGAAGGAGATGAAGGCGGATCGCCAGGCCTTCAAGGAGAAGCAGCACGAGAAGCGCAGGGCCCACAAGGAGAAGATGAAGGCCATGCGGCGCAAGGCCAAGGAGGAGCGCAAGGAGAAGAAGACCGAGGCCGCTCCCGACGCCGCGCCCGCGCCCGTCGCGCAGTAGCCCGTTCTAGGGCGCTTCAGGGGTGACCTCCATGCCGTACTACCTCTATGAAGAGGGAAAGCCGGTCGGTCCGTTCGAGGCCGCGCAGCTGGCCCTGCGCCCGGGATTCAAGAGGGAGACCTTGGTCTTTCCGGCCGGCGCGACCACGCAGGACGCGTGGAAGGCGGCGGCGAGCTTCCCCGACCTGGCGAAGGCGCTGGACCCGGACTCGAGCGGCATCTTCCTGACCGCCGCCCCGCCGCGCGCGGAGAAGCCCGTTGCTCCGCCGGCCGCCGCGCCGCTGCCGGCGGCGCCGGCGGAGACGACCGTGGCCGATCCCGCGCCCGCTCTCGCGGCCCCGGGCGACAAGCTGATCCTGGTCGTCGACGACGACGAGACCGTGCGCAGCTTCCTCGAGATGAGCGCGAGCCTCCAGGGCTTCCGCGTGCTCACGGCGGTCGATGGGCTCGACGCCGGCGCGAAGCTCGAGTCCCAGACGCCGGACCTCATCATCACCGACCTCATGATGCCGGGTCAGGGCGGCTACGAGTTCCTGCGCTCGCTCCAGGGCGGGGCGACCGGGCGCATCCCGGTCTTCATCGTCACCGGCAGCGCGCTCGACGACTCGACGATCAAGATGATCCGCGCGGAGGCGAACGTCGTCGAGTTCGTCGCCAAGCCGGTCAAGATGGCCAAGTTCGTCTCGGCCCTGCACAAGACGCTGAAGACCGCCCCGCGCTGAGGCTCAGGCGACGCGGCGCAGGAGCTTGATCCGGGCTTCGAAGGAGTGGCGCTCGGAGAGCGTCGCCTCGGGGCGCTCCAGGAGGGACTTCAGGATGTCCCGGCACTCGTCCTTGCGGCCGAGGCGCATCAGGTAGTCGGACTTGCGGAAGGCGGCCTGGAAGCGGCGGTGCGGCGTCTCGAGGGCCGCGGCGCGGTCGTACGCGGCCAGCGCCCGGTCCGCCTCGCCGAGGCGCTCGTGGGCCTGCGCGGCCTGGCAAAGGAGGCGCGCGCGGTCCAGGTCGGGAAGGTCGGAGTCCGCGAGGCCGTTCAGCTCGGACAGCAGCGCGCGGTCGTCGCCGGAGGCGGCGAGCTTGTCGATGCGCTCGACGCGGCCGCGGAATTCATCGAGATCCATGGGCGGCCATTATAGAACAACCGGCGCGGCTCATCACTCGCCCGGCGGATCGACGATCCCGGCCTGCGTCTCGTCGAGCAGGACCTTCTCCCCGCCGGCGGGGTCCTTGCCCAGCACCTTCAGGTGGGTCTGCTCGAAGTTCACGGCGTCGAGGCCGGCGGGGGACAGCTTGATGCGCCAGCGCAGGATCGCGGTCTCGCCGGGCGCCAAAGTCGCGACGCTCTTGGTCACGGGCTTCGCCACCGGGGCGCCCGGCGCCCCGTCGGCGGTGTGCGCCTCCTGCACGGAGGCGACCGTCAGGTCCGTCAGGGCGGCCGCGCCGTCGTTGCGGACGCGGACCTCGACGTCCACGGCGTCCCCGGCGAAATACAGCGGCAGCTCCCGCATCAGCGACTCCGGGATGGGCCTGCGGCTCGGGAGCAGGCGCTCGTAGCCGTCGGAGAGCTTCACGCGGAAGCCCTTGGCCTCGCCCTGCGTGACGCCGAAGGGGTTCATGTAGTCGACGCGCGCGCGGACGTCGCCGCGGCCCACCCACTCGCCGGTGAAGCGCGGGCGCAGGGGCTTGAGGTCGGCGCGGAACTCGCGGATCGAGGCCAGCTGCGCCGCGAGCCCGGAGGCGAGGACGCGGCGGCCCTCCATCGCGATGAGCATGCGGTCGGCCGGAGGCTCGGGGTTCGGGAGCGACGCGACGGAGACGAGCTCGGCGGACGCGGCGGCGGAGAAGGACGCGAGCGCCTCGGGGGCGACCGTCTCCTCGACGGCGGCGGGCGCGGCGAGGGCCGCGGTCAGCCGCTCCTCGACCCAGCGCGCCACGACGGCGGCGGAGACGAGCCAGGGCTCCCGCGCGGGCTTCACGGCGCGCTTCGCGGGCTGGGCGGTCCTCGGCGGAGGGGCCATGCGTCCGGGCGGAGGCAGCATCATCCCGCGCGCGAAGACCGGCGCGAGGTCGGCGGCGCCGGTCGACTGGACGAGGAAGGAGACGCACAGGCCGGCGGCGAGGAAGGAGCGGGATCGGCGCATGGGGTACCTCTCGGCGGGAGTATAGCCCCGGCGCTCCTCCGGCGCCATATCCTGACGGCAAAAATACGGTAAAATGAGGCCATGGCCGAACCCGAAGAAAAGGCGAAGCTCGTCCTGATCATCGACGACGACGACGGCGTGCGCGACCTCCTGACCTTCATGATCAAGAAGGAGGGCTTCCGCGCGGAGGTCGCCGTGGACGGCGAGGACGGCGTGCAGAAGGCGGAGCGCCTCAAGCCCGACCTGATCCTCCTCGACCTGATGATGCCCCGCTACGGCGGGTTCGAGGTCCTGCGCCAGCTGCAGGGAAGCGACCTCTCCCTCATCCCGATCGTGATCATCACCGGCCGCTACACCGACCGCTCGACCGCCGAGATGATCCGCCAGGAATCCAACGTCGTGGACTTCCTCGAGAAGCCGCTCAAGCCCAGCGTGCTCGTCGCGACGCTCGAGCGCCTCCTCAGGCCGCGAGCCCCGGAGGCCGCATGAGCGATACCGCCGGAGCGCCGTCCAGCAAGCTCGTCCTGCTCGTCGACGACGACGAGTCCCTGCTCGACCTGATGGACCACGTCGTCAAGAAGGCCGGCTTCCGCACCGAGCGCGCGGAGGACGGCATCGAGGCCCTGGCCAAGGTCGCCGCGCTCGAGCCCGACGCGATCGTGCTCGACTTCATGCTGCCCAGCATGGGCGGCTACGAGGCCCTGCGCGAGCTCCAGTCCCGCGGCTTCGGCCACATCCCGATCATCGTCGTCACCGGCCGCGCGATGGACGCCAAGAGCATCGAGATGGTGCGCCAGGAGCCGAACGTGAAGGACTTCCTTCAGAAGCCCGTGCGCCCGGCGATGCTCACCGTGGCGCTGCACAACCTGCTGGGCACCGCGCCGCCCGGCGACGCGGCATGAACGGCCGGGCCTGGGTCCGGTCGGCCCTGATCGCGGCGGCGCTCGTCGCGGCCGTCTACGGCATGGCCCGCGTCGACCTGGTCCTGCGCTCGCGCTCCGCCTATCTCGAGGGCGAGAAATGGATGGAGTGGAGCCGCAGACCCGAGCTCAAGAAGGCTCACTTCGACGCCGAGCTCGCGGCGCGCGAAGGCGAGCTGTCGCGGGAGCTGGCCAAGGGCATGCTCGACCGCGCGGCGTACGAGCGCAAGGCGGGGCTGGCGCGCTTCGAGCGGGACCAGGCCGTGGCCGAGAGCTCGCTCAAGTACGCCTACGTCTGGTATCAGACCGCCGCCGAGCTGTTCAGCCCGCCCGAGAACCGCTGGAGCGTCCTCGCGCGGGGAAAGATGACGGAGACGCGCGAGCTCTGGAAGAAGGAGCTCGACGCCCGCAAGATCCCCTACCAAGACTACATGCTGGAGTAGAGGGTGCTGCGCCTGCTGATCGGCGTCCTCCTCCTCCCGCTGTCCGGCTCGCTGCTCTGGGTGTCGGCCAAGACGCTCGCCGGCGTCGCGGTCCATTCCACGTCGGCCGCGCCCTTCGGGGCGGGCCTCGGCCTCGCCTTCGCGCTGTGGGCGATCCGCCGCTGGCTGCTCGTCGATCCGGTCGGGCCCGCGGCCTGGGCCGCGCGCGGCGCGCGCTGGAGCTACGTCCTGGGCCACGAGCTCACCCACGCGATGGCGGCCTGGGCCACGGGCGGCAGCGTGTACGCGATCTCCGTCGGCGAGAAGGAAGGCCACGTCGACCTGTCGCACTCGAGCGCGTTCGTAGCACTCGCTCCCTACTGCGTGCCGTTTTATGCGCTGACCGTCGCCATGGCCTACCGCATGCTCCTCTGGCTGCGGCCCGACGCGGGAGGCGAGGCCTTGTTCCTGTTCCTCCTCGGCGGCGCGCTGGCCGCCCATCTCCTGTTCACCTGGGATTCCCTGACCCAGACTCGCCAGCCGGACCTCGACGCGGCCGGAGGCGTGCTGTTCTCCGTCGCCTTGATCGCGATCGCCAACGCCCTCATGCTGATGGCCCTGCTCAAGGGGCTTTTCCCGGACGCGGTGACCCTGCTGGCGAACCTGCGCGAGGCGGGCGGCCTGACGAAGCGCTTCTGGAGCCTGGCGTGGCTGTGGAGCCGGCCCGCGTTCGAGTCGGCGCGCAAGGCGGCGTTCTCATGACGAGCGACCTCCGCCGGGAGTTCGGCCGCAAGACCTTCCACATGCTGTCCTTGGCCTACCTCGGCGCGTTCCATCTCGTCGGCTGGCCCCGCGTCGGCTGGATGATGGCCGTCTGGCTGCCCGTCGTGCTCCTCATCGAGACCCTGCGCCTGAAGGTCCCCGCGATCGAGCGCGCGCTCGTCGGCTTCTTCGACGGCATGATCCGCGAGACCGAGCGGAAGCACTTCAGCGGCATCTTCCACACCACGGCCGGGAGCCTGGCGGCCATGCTCATCGCGCGCGGCGAGCCGATGATCGTCGGCGCGGCGATCCTGCAGCTGGCGCTCGGCGACGCGGCGAGCGCTTTGGTCGGCAAGGCGTACGGCCGCACGAAGCTGTTCGGCGGCGCGAAGTCGCTCGAGGGGAGCCTCGCCGGCCTCGCGGTCGGCTTCGCCGCGGCGCTCGCCTGCGGCCTCCGGCCGGGCGCCGCGTTCGCGGCCGCCCTCGCGGGCGCGCTGGCCGAGCTCCTGCCGACGACTCCCTGGTCCAACGACAACCTCTGGATCCCGGTCGCCTCCGCGACGATCCTGCGCATCGTGGGGGTCCGGTGAAGAGGAGGTTGGCCGTGGCGGCACGGCGGGTCGAGGGATTGTCGGGCGCCGCGCGCATGATCGTCGAGCACGCGCGCCGCCTCTCCCGCGGGGATTGGGAGGTGCACGTCTTCGCGGAGAAGCTCGACAAGAAGGCGCTGCTCGACGCCGGCGCGGTCCCGCACTGGGTCCCGGCCTGGCCCTGGGGCTCGTGGATGAAGCGGCGCGCCTTCGCGGCCGCGGCCGAGGGGATGACGAAAAAATTCGATCTCGTGCACGGCCACGGCGACCTGCTCGACCAGGACGTGCTGAGCCTGCACAACTGCGTTCATGCCGCGCATGAATCCCTTCATAAACGCCCTCTACCCGAGGACGACGCCGTGGGGCGCATGCACTCGATCCAGTTGTCGCAGGGGCGCTTCCGCGCGCTCGTCGCGAACTCGAACCTGATGAAGGACGACGTGACGCGCCGCTTCGGAGTGCCCGCCGAGAAGATCACGGTGATCCATCCCGGGTTCGACTCGTGCCGCTTCAATCCCGGAGGACGCGCGGACTTCGGCGCCGCGACGCGCGCCGAGCTCGGGGTGAAGCCCGGGGAGCTCCTCTACGGCCTCGTCACCTCCGGGGACTTCGAGAAGCGCGGCTTGAAGCCCTTCCTGCGCGCCTTCGCCGCCGTCGCGCGGAGGCGCTCCGAGGCGCGCGCTTTGGTCGTCGGCAAGGAGTCGCGCCCGGGTCCTTACCTCGCGCTCGCGCGCGAGCTTGGGGTCGCGGATCGCGTCGTCTTCCGCGACCCGCTCCCCGAGGTCTGGCGCTTCTACCACGCGCTCGACGTCTACGTCCATCCCGCGAAGTGGGAGGAGTTCGGCATGAGCGTGCTCGAGGCCCTCGCCTGCGGCCTGCCCGTGGTCACCGGCGCCTCGGTCGGCGCCGCCGAGCTCCTGAAGGGGGAGGCCCGGGACTCCGTCCTCGCGGACCCTTCCGGCGAGGCCCTCGAGTCGTCGATGCTCGCCTTCGCCGACGCGGAAAAGCGCGCCCGCGTCGGAGCTTCCGGTCCCGCCGCCGCGCTCCCCTGCGCCTGGGACCGCGGCGCCTCCGCCCTCCTCGAACTGTACGAAAGCCTAATAAGGTAAAATCATTCCTTATGAGGCTCCATGGAAGGCCCTAAAGGGGCGCTTCGACTCCTTGCCGCCGCCTTCCGGACCGTGCTCCGCGGTTTCGGCCTCTCCTTCGTCGTCCTGGTCCTGATCGTCGCCGGCGTCGGGATCTACGCCCAGCACAAGTTCGGCCCGGAGGAGGCGCGCGCCATCGCCGTCTCGCAGCTTCAGGCCCTGCTGCACCGCGAGGTCACGATCGAGAAGATGATCCTCAGCCCGCGCGGCCTGAAGATCAAGGGCCTGCGCGTGCGCCGCGCCTCCGGCTCCGAGGGCGACCAGCTCGTCTGCGACACGGCGCTCGTCACCGTCAAGCTCCGCCCGCTGCTGCGCCGCCGCCTCGAGTTCGACGCGGTGCGCCTGGAGTCTCCCCAGATCTTCCTGACGCGCGAGGCGGACGGGACCTGGGACATCGCGGACCTGTTCACGGCCACGAAGGCCGCGCCCGGCGGCGCCCTGCCGCTGGCGCTCGCCGCGGCGGAGACCATCGTCAACGACGGCGTCCTCAAGTTCGACGACCGCAAGCGGGGCCGGAAGATCTCCTTCGAGCGGCTCACGCTGCGCGCCGACAGCTTCGACCAGGATCAGCCCTTCCCTCTCGAGCTGTCCTTCGTCAACGCCGTCACGTTCGGCACGCGCACGCTGACGACGAGCGTCTCGGCCGAGGGCGTCATGGACCTCGCCGGCCTGCGCTGGTCGAGCGCCACGGCGACCGCGCACCGGTTCACGGCCGAGGCGGACGGCGTCACGGTCACGGGCTCGGGCTCGGTCGCCGGCTTCCAGCGCCCCGTCTTCGAGATCGAGGCCGACGTGCCCGCCCTCGGGGCCGAGCGCTGGCCGCGCTGGACCGGCCGCGACCTCAAGCTGTCCCTGCCCGCGACGAAGGTGAGCGCTCGCGTGAACTGGTCCGCGCAGACGATCTGGAACGTCGAGCGCCTCGCCGTGGCGACGCCCGCGGGCACGGCGAACGCGAGCGGCGTCTTCGACCTGACCTCGGACACCGCCTCCCTGAGCGCCCGGATCGCGACGAAGGACGCGGTGCTCGAGAACCTCAAGGACTGGCATCCGTCCTGGGCCGCCCGAGATCCCCGCGGCAAGGCCGCCCTGAGCGGCACCATCGAGGGCAAGCTCGGCGCCCTGCAGCTCAAGGAGGCCGTGATCAGCCTGCGCGGCTTCGGTGCGGACTGGGGCGACCGCCGCGTCGAGATCCTCGACCTGGACGCGTTCGTCACCGACGAGTTCGCCTCGGTCAAGGCCTCGGTCACGAAGGGCCGGGTCGTCGCGTACGGCAACGCCTTCGACGACATCGCCGTCACCCTGTCGGTGGCCAAGCAGACCCTGACCGTCGAGAACCTCGCGCTGCGCTGGGGAGAGTCCCGCCTGCGCCTGAGGGGGCGCGTGGACCGCCTTTCCGCGCCGAAGGAGGTCCTGATCTCCGGCAACCTCGATAAGATCGTGTGGGAGGACGCCCAGAAGCTCGTGACCGGCATCGCGGCCTCGATCTCGACGCGCACGCTGTCGCCGCAGGAGCTGGAGCGCCGCCAGGCCCGGCCGTGGGTCAGCACCTTCAAGTACGTCATCCCGCGCGGCTTCCCGGACACCGCCGGCCACCTGCGCGTGACCGAGGTGAGGCAGGAGAACTTCTGGTGCAAGGACCTCGACCTGCTCTGGTCGATCCGCGGCGTGACGCCCGCGCTCGACAAGGTCGGCGGCGAGGCCCGCGTGCGCTTCGGCCCCGGGCGCGTGGCGGACATCCCGGCGGTGCAGGACTCCCACAAGCTGCTGCGGGTGATCTTCCTCCCTTTCATCTACATGCACAAGATGAACAAGTTCTCCATCTTCAGCACGGCCACCGCCTACCCGAAGACCCTCGACTTCCAGAGGATCGAGAGCGAATACGGCCTGACCAAGGGCGTCGCCACGACGCGCTACTTCCACGTCGACTCCCCGCAGCTCGCCGCGTTCGCCGAGGGTACCGCCGACTTCGCCCGCGAGCAGGTGGACATGAACGTCCTGACGCGCCTGGCGAAGTACGACGGCGTCCTGCCCGAGTGGTGGGTGGACGAGGCCGGCCGCCCGTCCATCGGCTTCCGCGTGAAGGGCGACCTCAACAAGCCCGAGCTCGAGCCGCGTTTTAAGAAAATCCCCGTGGATGAAATCGAGCGGAAGCTCGAGGAAGGCCGCTCCTCGGGCAAGAAGCGCTTCGACGCGATCGAGAAGCTGCAGACTCTGTGACCAGGAGAACGAGATGAGCCGAATGAACAAGATGGACGTGCTGGGCCTGCTTCAGGAGCACGGCGCGGTGGCGAGCGGGCACTTCCGGCTCGCGTCGGGCCTCCACACCCCGGTCTACCTCCAGCCCGCTTTGGTCCTCCAATATCCGCACGTCGCCCAGAAGGTCGCCAAGGCGATCGCGTCCAAGTTCCTGGCCGCGGTCGACGTCGTGATCTCGACGGGCATGAGCTCGGTCGTCCTCGGCCAGGAGGTCGCCCGCGCCAAGAAGAGCCGCGCGATCTTCACCGAGCGCGTCGGCGGCACGATGGCGTTCCGCCGCGATTTCCGCCTGGAGCGCGGCGAGCGCGCGCTCGTCGTCGTGGACGTCCTCACGACGGGCCGCTCGAACGGCGAGGTCGTCGCGCTCGCCCAGGCCTACGGCGCGCGCGTCGTCGGCGTCGCCGCGATGGTGGACCGCTCGAAGGCGCCGCTGTGCCTCGGCGTGCCCGTGCGCAGCCTGATCGGCTATCCGCTCGAGGCCGCCTCGCCCGAGACCTGCCCGCAGTGCGCGGCCGGCGTCCCGCTCTCGACGGCCAAGCGCGAGATCGAGCTCGGCAGCGACGGCGAATGACCAAGCCGAAGACCGCGCTGAACGCCCTCCTCCTCTGCCACGGCGTCCTGGTGGCGGGCTTCGCGCTGTCCTTCCCGTTCCTGACCCTGTACTTCCACGAGCAGCGGGGGATGCCGATGGGCCTCGTCGGGCTCGCGGTCAGCGGCGCGATCGCGGCGGCGGCGGTCGGTCAGGCGCTCGGCGGGGAGCTCGCCGACGTGTGGGGCTGCAAGCGCGTGATGGTCCTGTCGGTCGCCTCCCGGGCGGCGTTCACCGCGCTGCTGGCGGCGGGCGTCGCCGGGGAATGGCCGGTGGCCGTCATCGTCGCCGTGCACGTCCTCGGCGCGTTCCTCGGTCATTTTTATTCCCCGGCGGTGCGCGCGTGGATCGCGCACGAGCATCCGGCCGGAGGGCGCGCCCGCGCGTACGGCGCGCTGCGCGTCGCTCAGAACGCGGCGTGGGCCGTCGGCCCGGCGATCGGCGGCTTCATGGCGGGGTACTCGTACGCGTTCATGTTCGCGGCGACCTCGGCGATGTGCCTGCTCTGCGTCGGGCTGCTCCTCGGCCTCGTGCCCGCGGCGCCCGCGGCCCGTTCCGGCGAGGGCTTCGCCTGGAGCGGGAGCCTGACGGCGGCCCGCGACCCGCGCTTCCTGGAGCTAGGGATCCTGAGCCTGCTCGTGACCTGCTCGATGTCCCAGCTCGTCGCGCCGCTGTCGGTGCACGCGACGGCCCACGGGGGCCTCGCCACGGCCGAGGTCGGCTTCCTGTTCGGGGTCAACGGAGCCCTCGTCGTCCTGTTCCAGCGGGCGGCCACGCGCGCCGTCGAGCGGGTCGCGCTCACCCGGGCCGCCGCCGCGGGCTGCCTGTTCTACCTCGCCGGCTGGTCCTGGGTCGGCTTCGCGCGCGGCTGGTGGCCGCTCGCGCTCGGCATGGCGATCGTGACGCTCGGCGAGATCGTCGTCTCCCCGAGCGTCGAATCGGTCGCGGCCAACCTCGCGCCGGCCGGGCTCAAGGGCCGCTATCTCGGTTTTCACGGCCTGCTGCAGTCGCTCGGCCAGGCGCTCGGCCCGCTGTTCGGCGGCCTCGGCTACGAGCATTTCAGCGGACGCTGGACGCCCGTGCCGTGGCTGGCCGCGGGCGCGCTCGCGGGCGCGGCCGGCTGGGGCTTCCATCGCCTCGGACGCAGCCTCGACCGCGCCGAGGAAGGTCTCGTTCTACAGGAGGTCGCATGATCCCACGCTACACCCGCCCCGCGATGGGCGAGATATGGTCCGACGACAACCGCCTGCGCGCGATGCTGCGCGTCGAGGAGGAGCTGCTCAAGGCGATCGCCCCGGAGAAGGGCGTGCCCGCCTCCGAGCTCAAGACCTTGCGCAAGCTGCTCGAGAAGTCCCTGCTCGACGCCTCCCGCCGCAAGGAGTCGAGCGCCGGCCACGAGGTCATCGGCATGCTCGCGGCCGTCGCCGGCGAGCTGAAGAAGACCGCTCCCAAGGTCGACCGCTACCTGCACTTCGGGATGACCTCCTCCGACGTGCTCGACACCTCGATGGCGCTGCAGCTGCGCGACTCGGCCGACCTGCTCGTCGCCGGCGTCGAGGCCGTACTCAAGCGCCTGAAGGCCCTGGCCAAGAAGCACGAGCGCACCTGGATGGTCGGCCGCACCCACGGCGTCCACGCCGAGCCCATCACCTTCGGCATCAAGGTCGCCGGCTGGCACGCCGAGGGCCTGCGCTGCCTGCGCCGGCTGCGCGCCGCGCGCGAGCTCATCGCCTACGGGAAGGTCTCCGGCGCCGTCGGCGCGTTCTCTCAGCTCTCGCCCGAGGTCGAGGCGAAGGTCCTCGACGCGCTCGGCCTGCGCCCCGAGCCGGTCTCGACCCAGGTCGTGCCGCGCGACCGCTACGCCGAGTACTTCCACTCGCTCGTGCTGACCGCCTGCTTCGTCGAGCGCATCGCCCTCGAGATCCGGCACCTGCAGAAGACGGAGGTCCTCGAGCTCGAGGAGCCGTTCTCCGACGGGCAGAAGGGGTCTTCCGCGATGCCCCACAAGCGCAACCCGGTGCTGTGCGAGAACCTGTGCGGCCTCGCGCGCCTGATCCGCACCTACGAGTCGGCGGTGACGGAGAACTGCGCGCTGTGGCACGAGCGGGACATCTCGCACTCCTCGAACGAGCGCATGATCATCCCCGACGCCCACATCGCCCTCGACTTCATGCTCCATCGTCTCGAGCAGGTGCTCGACGGCCTGCAGGTGTTCCCGGAGAACATGAAGCGCAACCTCGACAAGATGAACGGCCTCGTCTTCTCGCAGAAGGTCCTGCTGCGCCTCATCGACGCCGGCCTCGGCCGCCTCGAGGCGTACGACCTCGTGCAGCGCAACGCGATGAAGACCTGGAAGGACGGCCGCCCGCTGCGCGAGCACCTGGCGGGCGACCCCGACGTGTCGAAGCGCCTGTCCGCCAAGGAGCTCGACGCCTGCTTCTCGCTCGAGCCCTACGGCGCTTCCGCCCGCGAGATCCTCAAGCGGGGAGGCTGCCTCTAGTTTCTTGTACAGTTAATCGAACCACCAAGACGCCAAGTCGCTAAGAACGACGTTTCCTTCGCGTCTTTGTGTCTTCGTGGTAAAAAAATAGAGGGGCGGCTGCCTTTAGCCGAACCCTGACGCAAGGAGAATCACCATGACTGACGCCGCCAAAGCCGCGCCCGAAGCCGCCGTCGCCGAGAAGCCGCTGCGCATCATCCTCAACCCGGACCGCGACAAGCGCGTCAAGGCGGGGCACCTCTGGATCTTCTCCAACGAGATCAAGGAGGTCCTGTCGGACCACCCTCCCGTGCCGGGCGACCTCGGCGTCGTCGTGACCGCCGGCGGGACCTCGCTCGGCATGGCGTTCTACAACCCGAACAGCCTCATCGGCGGCCGCGTGATCACCCGCGACCCGAAAGAGATCATCGACGAAGGCTTTTTCAGACGGCGCCTGGCCGAGGCCATCGCGTACCGGGAGAAGGCGCTGCCGGGCGAGACGTCCTACCGTCTCTGCTACGGCGAGTCGGACGGGCTTCCCGGTCTCGTCGTGGACCGCTACGGCCAGTACCTCGTGCTCCAGGTGATGTCCGCCGGCATCGAGCGCCGCATGCCGTGGATCCAGGCCGCGCTCGAGGAGCTGGTCAAGCCGAAGGGCATCTTCCTCAAGAACGACCACAAGGTGCGGGCCCTCGAGGGCCTTCCCCTCGAATGCCGGACCTTGACGGGCACGGTCCCCGAGCGCGTTCCGATCACGGAGAACGGCCTGCGCTTCGCGGCGCCCCTCGGCGAGGGCCAGAAGACCGGCCACTACTTCGACCAGCGCGAGAACCGCGCCTTCCTGCGGCCTTACTTCTCGGGGCGCAGCGTGCTCGACCTGTACTGCTACACCGGCGGCTTCGCGATCGCCGCGGCCAAGGGCGGGGCGAAGTCGGTGCTCGCGCTCGACAGCTCGGGCCCCGCGGTGCAGCTCGCCCGGGAGAACGCGAAGTTCAACGGCGTGGACGGGATCGTGTCGGCCGACGAGGGCGACGCGGAGACGGTGCTGGAGTCGTTCGCGCGCGGCCAGCAGCCCTTCAAGCCCGACATGATCGTGCTGGACCCGCCGAGCCTCGTGCCGGCCAAGAAGCACCTGCCGCAGGCCCTGCGCCTGTACACGAAGCTCAACGCCCAGGCGATGCGCGCCCTGCCCAAGGGCGGCCTGCTCGTCACGGCGACGTGCTCGCATCACGTCTCGCGCGAGGACTTCGTGCTGATGCTGCGCAACGCGCAGGCGAAGGCCGAGCGGCCGATGCGCTTCGTGACTTTGCGCGGCCAGGCGCTCGACCATCCGATCCTGCTGTCGATGCCGGAGACGGAGTACCTGCACTTCGCCCTGCTGGAGATGATCTAAGCCCATGGACCAGCCCCACTTGGAGGAGGACCGTTCCTCCAAGTTCTCGCCGTCGAAGCTCTCGGTCTATCAGAACTGCCCGAGGCGCTACCAGTACCGCTACGTCGACAAGATCTCCCGGATGCGCAAGACGCCGGAGACCGTGGTCGGCGTGGCGGTGCACTCGGCGTTCGAGGAATTGTACGGGCTCGTGACCGGGGGGAAGGTCCCGTCGCTCCCGGAGCTCCAGGAGATCTACGAGCGGGAGTTCTCGGACGGCTGGGACGAGACGGTCGTGGAGAAGGACGCGCGCTTCGCCAAGGACGACTGGAGGAAGGTCGGGCGCGACTGCGTCCAGCTGTACTACGAGGGCCACCAGCCGTTCTCCGCGGACCGCACGGTGGCCGTCGAAAAACGAGTCGGGTTCCCGATCACGGTCGACGGGCACGAGTACCGCATCGAGGGCTTCGTGGACCGCCTCGCGCTGGCGCCGGACGGCGCCTTCGAGATCGTGGACTACAAGACGGCCAAGTCCCTGCCGAACCAGCAGCACGCCGACGAGGACTGGCAGCTCGCGCTCTACGAGCTGGCCGTGCGCCGCGAGTGGCCCGACACGAAGGAGGTCCGCCTCAAGTGGCATTACGTGCGCCACGGCAAGACCTTGGTCTCCATCCGCGACGACGCCGCGCGCGCGAAGCTCCTGGCCGACGCGTCCGAGCTGATCTCGAGGATCAAGCACGACCATGAGTTCCCGACGAGGCAGTCCTCCTTGTGCGATTGGTGCGAGTATCGCGACCTGTGCCCGCTCTTCCGGGACGAGCATCGGGTGGCGGCTCTGCCGCCGGAGGAGCGCGCGAAGGACGGAGGCGTGAAGCTCGTCGCGCGCTACGCCGAGATCGAGGGCCGCCGCAAGCGGCTCAAGGACGAGCTGAAGGTGGTCGAGGCCGAGCGTGAAAGGGTCGAGGAGGAGATCGCCGACCTGGCCGAAGCCGAGAAGCTCGCCGTGATCGCCGGCGAGCGCGCCCAGGCGTCGGTGACGGTCAAGGAGGAGATCCACCTGCCGACGAAGACTGGGGAGGCCGAGAAGCACGCGGAGCTCGAGGCCGAGGCGAGGAAGACGCCGCTATGGGCGGAGGTGGCGAGGCTGGACGGGCACGCGCTTCTGGACGGGCTGAAGGCCCGCAGGTGGACGGGAGAGCTTCTGGCCCTCGCGGAGTCCCTCGTCGCGCGTTTCGGTCACAGGGTCCGCAAGCGGACCGTGCGCCTCAAGCGCCGTGCCGACTCCGAAGAGGACTAGCCGCAGTCCTAGTCGTAAGCCGCTTTATCGGATCCGCCGATCCCGAGCTGGACCGCGAGGCTCATCCAATCGGTCTTCAGGCGGTCATGCTGCGCCTCGAGCTCGTTCCAGCCCTGCTCGAACTCAAGCGCCTTGCCGCCCTTCGCTTTCCGAGAGGAAACCTTGTGGTGCCGGACCGACTTCGCCAGTGTTTTCTTCATGTCGTCCTCAAACGCAGTATAGCCCCGGCTCCCGTTTTCGTCAACGGCTTTTTTCCGGAGCGCCGTCGAGCGCGGCGCGCGCCGCCGCGTGCTCGCCGAGGCGCTCGTACAGCGTCGCGATGCGCCGCCGGTCGTCGGGATCGGGCGCGCGCTCGCGGGTCTCGGCGAGGAACGCGAGCGCCCCGGCTCGGTCGCCGACGTCGGCCGCGAAGTAGGCGCGATTGAGCCGGAGCTGCGGGTCCTCGGGCTGCTCGGCGATCAGCGCGTCGATCATGAGGCGCGCCGTCTCGTGCTCCTTCAACTCCTCGTAGACCAAGGACATGTGCTGGCGCTCCTGGAGGTCCGGCTCGAGCTCCTTCGCCGCCGCGAGCGCCTCGAGCGCCGCGGCGCGCGCGCCGCGGCGCGCCTCGAACTCGGCGAGCTCGATCCTCGGCCCCGGCTCGCGCGGCGCGTCCTTGACGAGCCCCGCGAGGACGGCGCGGGCCTCGCCGTGCTCGCCCAGCCCTTGATAGAAAAGCGCGGCGCGGCGGCGGCCGTCGGGGTCGAGGCCCGCGCGCAGGGCCTCGGCCATGGCGGCGAGCGCCGCGTCGCGGTCTCCGGCGCGCTCGGCGAGCGCGGCGGCCTCGAACCTCAGCCGTCCGTCCGCGGGCGAGTCCTTGATGAGGCCGTCGAGCAGCGCGCGCGCCCGGCCGGATTCGCCCAGGTCGCGGTACAGCCCGGCCATGCGGCGGCGCTCCTCCGGTCCCGGCTTCAGCCTGCTCGCGGCGGCGAGGTGCGCGAGGCCCGCGTCGCGTTCGCCGCTCTGCGCCGCCAGCGAGGCTCGGTCGAGCCGGACGCTCAGGTCCCGCGGGGACTCCGCGATCAGCCCGTCGAGCAGCTCCCGCGCCGGGGCGTAGTCCTTGAAGTCCTGGTGGAGGAAGGCCATGCGCTGGCGGTCCAGGGCGGTCGGGCCGAGCCGGCGCGCCTCGGCGAGGGCCTTCAGCGTCGCGGCGCGGTCGCCGGCCCGCGCGACGATGGTCGCGAGGTAGAGGCGCAGGCGCGGCTCGCCGGGAGACTCGCGGATCAGGTCGTTCATCATCGACTCGGCGGCGGCGTAGTCCTTGAGGTCGGCGTACAGCAGGGCCGCGCGCTCGCGCCGCTCGGCGCCGCCCTCCCGGGGCCGGGCCGCGGCGAGGAGCTCGAGGGCCCTCTTGCGCTCTCCCGTCTTGAAGGCCGCCGTCGCCTCGTCGAGCGAGGGGGGCGGCGCGTCGGCCGGCGCGGCGGCGCACAGGGCCGCGGCGAGGACGGCGGCCGCGAGCGGCGCCCGCACGGCTATTCCAGGAGGTCCGCGGCCGCGGCGTGGCCGCGCTTGAGGGCGAGCTCCCGCGCCGTCAGACCGTCGCCGCTCTTCAGCTTCGGATCCGCCTTCGCCGCGAGGAGCGTCTTCACCGTGTCGGTCCAGCCGCCGTGGGCGGCCCACATCAAGGCGGTGTAGCCGAGGGCGTCCTTCGCGTCGACCTTGGCGCCGGCCGCGATGAGCCGGCCCGCCGCGGCGGCGCGGCCGAGCTGGGCGGCGCGGGTCAGCGCCGTGAGCCCGTTCGAGTCGCGCGCGTCGACCTTGGCCTTGCACGCGAGCAGGGCCGAGACGGCCGGCGTCGAGACCGCCGCCGCGTAGGCGAGCGCGGGGACCCCGGCGGAGTCCTTGGCCGAGCAGTCGAGGCCTTTCGCGGCGAGCAGGGCGACGTTCGCCGCCTTGCCGCCCTTCGCGGCCTCGACGATCGCCGACCAGCCGGGCTCGTCCTTCGGCGCGGGGTCCGCCCCCGCGTCCAGCAAGGCCTTCAGCGTCGCCCCGTCGGCGTGCCCCGCGGCCCACATCACCGCGGTCCAGCCGTGGGCGTCCTTGGCCCCGAGGTCCGCTCCCGCGGCGAGGCGCGCCTTCAGGCCCGCGGCGTCTCCCGCCTTGACGGCGTCCACGAGCGGCGGATCGGCGGCGGGCTGGGCGAGGGCGGGCGCGGCGACGGCGAGGAGCGAGAGCGCGGCGAGGTATTCGATCATCAGGTCAGTATAGACCGCGTCCGCGACGGCGTCAATACGGCCCGGGACGGAGGGCCTAAAAATAGTGACCTATTGGACCCAAATTCGACTAGGCCTTTCGGACCGGAGTATGCTAGATTCGGAATCGTCGACGGTACTTCTGAGACGACGTTTAGAGGAGTCATGAAAAAACTGATCGCGTTGTCGATTCTCGCCGTGCTGCTGCCGGTGTGCGCGTCCGCCGCGGGCGCCAAGCGCTATCTGATCGCGTTCAGGGACGGCACGACCCCCGCCCAGCGCGAGGCCGCCCTGCGCGAGCTCGGCGCGACCAAGGCCGACGATCTCTCCGAGATCGGCGCGCTCGTCGCCCTGCTCCCCGAGGCCAAGATGTTCTCGGCCTTCGCCGAGAAGGCCGCCGCCATGCCCGAGGTCCTCGAGGTGCAGGAGGACATATATAGGAACTGGCTGCTCGAGGCCCCCGTCTTCCACGCGCCCTTTCCTTCTTATGAGTCCGTCCGCGCCGCCCTTCCCGCCGTCGCCGCTCCGCCGGCGCGCCCCGTCTTCCCGCTTCCGGCGGGCGTGGACGCCGCCGAGGTCCCGTGGGGCATCGCCCGGGTCGACGCTCCCGCCGCCTGGGCCGTCACGAAGGGCGAGGGCGTGAAGGTCGCGGTCATCGACACCGGCATCGACTGCGGCCATCCCGACCTCAAGGCCAACTGCGCCGGAGGCTACAACGCGCTCGATCCGAAGAAGCCGCCGATGGACGACAACGCTCACGGCTCGCACGTCGCCGGCACGATCGCGGGCGTCCTCAACGGCCAGGGCGTCGTCGGCGTGGCCCCGAAGGCGCGCCTGTACGCGGTCAAGGTCCTCGACAAGGACGGGGCGGGCGGGCTCACCTCCATCATCAAGGGCCTGATCTGGTGCGGCAACAACAAGATGGACGTCGCCAACATGAGCCTCGGCGCCCCGATGGGCACGATCTTCATGCGCGCCGCCCTCAAGTACGCGACGGTGCGCGGCGTGGCCGTGTTCGCGGCCGCGGGCAACGACGGCGGCTCGGTCAACTACCCGGGCGCGTATCCCGAGGCGATCACGGTCTCCGCGCTCGCCCCGAACGAGACGATCGCCAAATTCTCCAGCCGCGGCAATCAGGTCGCCTTCATCGCGCCGGGCGTGGACGTGAAGTCCTCGGTCCCCGGCGGCGGCTACGACAACTACGCGGGGACGTCGATGGCGACGCCCCACATGGCGGGCCTGGGCGCCCTCGCGGTCGCCCGCGGCGCTCACGGCGAAGCCGCCGTCCGCGCGGCGCTGCGCCGCGCGGCCGTCAAGGTTCCCGGACTTTCCGCGTCCGAGCAGGGCGCCGGCGTCGTGGACGCGGCCAAGCTCGTTCGTTAGGACCCAGGAAGAGGGCCTACGCGTTCGAGACGTAGGACCTAGGGCATAGGCCTTTAGGCCTAGACGGTGCTAGGCCTTATGCCTCAGGGCGGAAGTAGGCCTTCCGCCCATAATAGGCGCAGACGAAAGACCCGCTCCGGGTCCCCTCAACGGAGCTAAGGGGAGAACAAAGTGAAGAAACTGATGACCGGACTGATGATCGCGGCGCTCACGGCCGCCACCGCCTCGGCGGCGCCCGCGCCGAAGGGCACCAAGCGCTACATCGTGACCTTCGACGCGAAAGCCAAGAAGGCCGACCGCGACGCCGCGCTCGGCAAGATGAGCCTGAAGGCCTCCAAGGACATCGCCACCAACGGCGACACCGACAAGGAAGTGTCGGTCTCTCTCGTGGACGTCCCCGCCGGCCGGACGCTCACGACCCAGTCCGCCAAAGCGCTGTCGAGCCGCATCGTCTCCATCGAGGCCGACCGCCGCGTCAAGTGGATCGAGTCCGCGCAGGTCTCCTTCCAGGCCGCCCCGATGCCTTCCTTTAATGGAGCCATGGCCGGCTTCAACTTCGGCGCCGCCCGCGGCATCATCCAGAACCCGATGGCCTCGGCGATCGCCGCGCAGCGCAAGGAGGAGACGTGGGGCATCAACCGCGTCCACGCTCCCGCCGCCTGGCCGCTGACCGAGGGCAAGGGCGTGAAGGTCGCCGTCATCGACACCGGCATCGACGCCGGCCACCCGGAGCTTTCCGGCAGCGTGGACGGCGGCTACTCGGCGATCACCAAGACCGAGAACCCGGCCGACTACCAGGACGACAACGGCCACGGCTCCCACGTCGCCGGCACCATCGCCGCCAAGAAGGACGGCAAGGGCGTCGTCGGCGTCGCGCCGAAGGCCCGCCTGTACGCCGTGAAGGTCCTCGACGCGGACGGCTCGGGCAACCTCTCCGACGTCATCGACGGCATCGTCTGGGCCGCGAAGAACAAGATGGACGTCGCCAACATGTCCCTCGGCGCGCCGGTCGACAGCGAGGCGATGAAGCGCGCCGTCCGCTTCGCCCGGGGCTCCGGCGTCGTCATCGTCGCGGCGGCCGGCAACTCCGGCGGCTCGGTCGGCTTCCCCGGCGCCTACGAGGACACCATCGCGGTGGCCGCGTCCGACTCCAACGACAAGCTCGCGGGCTTCTCCAGCCGCGGACCCGAGGTCGACTTCATCGCCCCCGGCGTGGACGTGCTGTCCGCCAAGATGGGCGGCGGCTTCGCCTCCTACTCCGGCACCTCGATGGCGGCCCCGCACGTGGCCGGCCTCGCGGCGCTGGCCGTCTCCCAGGGCTACGTCGGCCTCAACGGCCCGGACGGCGTGTTCGCCCAGCTCAAGAAGGCGGCCTCCACGCTCCCGACCGAAGGACTCACCGTCGAGATGCAGGGCGCCGGCATGATCGACGCCGGCAAGCTGGCCCGCTAAGCCTCCCGCCCCGTTTCCCGCCCCGACCGGTACCCCTCCCGGTCGGGGCGGTTCTTTTTTGGTGTCAGTCTTACCGTTATTTCCACTTTGTCGGCGCGGGGAGGGGCGGCGAGATGGCCGCGTCAACCCCAAGCCCCTCCGGACATCATCCCGCCGCCCCCCTGACTCAAACATCGTAAAATAACCGGCAACGATGAGAACGCTGTTCATAGTCAATCCGGCGGCGGGGCACGGGCGGGCGGGGGGGCGCTGGGACAGGGCCCGCGCGCTCGCCAAGGACCTTTTCCCGGACCTGGAGCTGGCGCGCACCGAGAAGCCGGGGCACGGGCGGGAGCTGACGCGGCAGGCGACGGCGGACGGCATGGAGCTCATCGTCGCGGTCGGCGGCGACGGCACCCTCGGCGAGGTCGTCGACGGCTTCCTCGCGGTGCCCGAGCATGTGCGCCGCAACACGGTCCTCGCGACCTTCCCCGCCGGGTCGGGCTGCGACTTCGCCAATCACATGGGCGTGCCGCGAGAGCCCGAGGCATGGGCCAAGGCTTTCGCCGAGGGCAAGCGCCGGCGCCTCGACGCGGGGCGCGCGACCTTCCGCGCGGCGGACGGCGCGCCGCGCTCCCGGCACTTCCTCAACGTCGCGGCGCTCGGGCTGCCCGGCGACGTGGCGCTGTCCGTGGCCGCGCGCGGTAAGTTCCTCGGCGGCACCTTGACCTATCTCGTCGAGGGCGTGCTGTCCGTGGCGACGGCGAAGGCGCGGAGCATGCGCCTCACGGTCGACGGCGTCGCGGAGCCGGCGGCGCGCTACCACCTCGTGGCCGCGGCCAACACGAGCACCTTCGGCGGGGGCATGAGGCTCGCCCCGCAGGCGGACGCGGAGGACGGGCTGCTCGACCTGCTCACGATCGGCGACATGACGCGTCCGGAGCTGATGTCGCTGCTGCCCCGGGCGTATTCGGGCGGACACGCCGGCCGTCCCGGCGTCGTCCTGCGGCGCGCGCGCCGCGTCGAGATACACTCCGAGGAGCCCCTGCCGCTCAACATCGACGGGGACGCGGACGGGACGGCGCCCGTCGTGTTCGAGGTCCTTCCGAAGGCGATCCCCTTCCGTCTCTAGTTGGAGGAGGCGGGGGCGGCCTTCATGTCGAAGGGCCCGTTGAAGGCGGCGAGGAAGTCCGCGCCGCCGAAGCCGGCAGCCTTAAGGGAGAAGACCGTGCCGCCGGGGAGCATCGCGTAGGCGCCGGCGGTCAAGGTCTCCTTCTTCCCCGCGAGCTCGATGACGAGCTTGCCTTTCAGCACGAGGATGGTCTCGTCGGCGGTATGCGAGTGCGGGGACAGGGCGTAGCCCCGGGGAAAGCGCACCAACGTCTGCACCGCGTGCGTCTTGGGGTCCTCGTAGATCAGGTGGTACTCGGCGCCGGGCGGGAGGCTGCCCGAGGCTTTCCAGTCGACCTGCGAGGCGGATCTCACGACGGGAGCCGCGGCGGTCTGGGCGAGCGCCCAGGACGCGAGGACCGCGACGACGGCGATGGGAATAGCGCGCTTCAAAAAATGGTGGCGGGGGACAGGATCGAACTGTCGACACCCGGTTTTTCAGACCGGTGCTCTACCACTGAGCTACCCCGCCGAATCTATAAAAAATCTCAGCAGAATTTCGACCCGTCACGACCCGAATCGGGCCTCTTCCGCCGAATTTTTGTCGAGATCCTTGTCGAGATGAAACGGAAATCGGATGCCGACGGGCGATTATGCCAGTTTTAGCGCGTTGTTCGCAATATCGACGTGTAGGCCAGTCCGGGAGACCGGATGTCATTTGGCTTTCCACGGTCCCAGCGTCGCCCAGCGCATGGAGAATTTTCGGTCCACCATGCCTGCCTCAGCGATTGGGATGAGGAATTCTTTGATGGGAGCGATAGTCTCCTTGAGCGACTCCGGCGCGCCGGTGAGGCCCGTGCGCGAAAGGAACGCGCGCCATTGCGGCTGCTTCTCCTCGTGGAACGCGGACGTGAACGCCGTGGGCGTTGGCGTGAGAGTCGTGCCGCGGTGCGCGAAGGTCGTCCGGATCGCCTCGGCCAGCGTTTCGCCGTCGAAGTCGAACTGACGACTCAGCAGCCAAAGATCATAGAAGTCCTTCATTCGGGTGTTGATCATGCCGAGCTTGACCATGGCCTCGAACTTCTCCGCGACCACCGTCTCCGGCGGGTAGCCCTTGAGCTTCGGCGCGGGCAGATCGAGGATCACGGGGTAGTCGATCGCGGCCGGCGCCGGAGTCACGCTGTCGCCGAAGCCGACGTCGATCTGCATATGAATACGGGCTTGTTCCAGCTTCCCCTGGAATAGAAGCCGGACGCCCTCATAATCCACGTCCTCTTTGATCTTCTCGCCCTTCACGAGCGCCGGATCGAATACGATTCCGTCCGTTTCGATTTCGATGCGGCAGATGTCTTGGATGACTTTCACCAAATTCGCGATCGAATTTTCCGTCCGCGCCAGGAGGTCTATATCCTTGGTGGCGCGCGAGCGCGGGGTGCCCCAGGCGACGAACATCAGCGCGCCCTTGAGCACGAGGCGATCCTTGTATTCCGACCGGCTGAGCCGATAAAGGAACCGCTCCATCGCATAGTACTGAAGGATTTCGGCGAACGGGCGCTTCGATTCTTTTGCGAGGTTGGCGAGTTTTTGCCGGACTGACGCGGCAACGTTCTTGAGCGGTTTTTTCACAGCAGGGCCTCGAGGTAGGGGCGCATGACTTTCTCGACGCGGCAGATGCGGGCGTACTTCAGCAGTTCATCCGGCTTGGAGCGCTTCTTCTTGAGGCACAGCTTCAGTGCCTCGAGCGCCACATCGAGGCCGATCTTGTTGCGGAACTTGAAGCAGTCGGCCACCGTCTTCTCCGGTGAGTAGACGCGGATGTGGACGCCGTCGATCTTGTGCGTCTCGGCGCCGCTGCCATAGGCGGGCTCTTTGAACCAAGAGAAACGCGTAGGAGGGGAATCGAGCCGCGGCCGCTCCGTGCCGAAGGGCAGGGCGATATGGACCGCATGCGGAACCTGAGTCGTGATGTCGTGGAAGGAGAGCGCGGAGATCAGGCAGACGATGCCTTTGGGGACCCTGAGGGCAACCGTGACCAGATCGGGATTTGAGAGCGGGGGAGCTTTTGCGAATCGGTAGAGTCCGCGGCCGAGCCTTTCAATGAGCCCGGCGTCGCGCATGGCATAAAGAGCCCTGGGATGGATTCCCAGGCGCATGGCTTCGGACGAATGAAGTCCGCCGCGGTGTGCTTTGAAGATGTCGAGTTGGCGGGTGAATTCTCGGGGCATGGATAATAATACCTATATATAAAACTATCTATAGGTATTATTGATCTGGACAATGATTATGTCAAGCCTTTTGTTTCGATCCGATTCGGTCTGCAATCCCTGGAATTCTGACCGATCGGCTCCGTCAAGAACGGCTGCGCGATCTGGCCTGTCGGGAATGAGTTGTTTTCCCGACGGACAAGGAAGTTAGGCCCGAACAGAGTCTTTGAGGGGCAGCTCCTTTTCTTCGAGAACCGACTCGACGTCGGTGTCTACAGGCCTCTTGGCACCCGAAGCCTCCAGGCGCTTTTGAAGGTTGAAGGTGCGCTGGTGAGCTCTGGTGAGCAACGTACGGTAGAGCATGGGCTCGATGAACGTGGCATCGCCGATCTTCTCCGGGTCCAGATCAGCTTCCATCGTAGCGCCCAAAACGATGGCGCTGATGACGGTCCCGGCAGTCACGTCACCGGCCTTGCGGAGCGCCTTGGCGTAGCGCTTTGCCTGATCGACCTCACCCTGCTTCAAGTCGAAGCCACCTTTCTTCAACTCAACGATCAAGATCTTCCGGACGCCTGAAACCTCTCCGTCTTGCCCAAACGAGGCGGCCGCGTAGACGCCAATAGATCGTTCCGGGAGAGCCACAAAATCAGGGCGGCCGCGACCGACGTTCTTGGTGGTACCTCCGAGGGATTCCCGGACGATGGTCGCCAGGCCTCGATTGGAGTGGAAGTCGACCGCCTCGTATTCCGGGCCGAACATCCACAGCCCGCGCTCGAACAAGGGTTGGAGATCGTGAAGCTCGTCCGTCTTCACCGTCTCAACGAGATCCTGGAGCTTGGCGATCAGCTTGAGGCGGCGCTCGAGTTCGTTAAGGACAATCTCTGCGTGTCCCGCGGACCACTGCTTCATGAGTCCGTTCCACTTGTCGATGTCCTCAGGCGAACACGCAGCCAACTGGCCCAAAAGGTCGTAGCCCGAGGTGGTCTGTTCCATCTTCGCGTAGATTTCGACAGTCCGGGCTAAATCCTTCTCCGAAATGGTTGGACATTTCTCCTGAAGCTCGTCGATGAATTGCCCGACGTAGCGCTTCGAGGTGATGGACAACTCGCCCAGGAGCTGGCGGTGTTGGGCGAGCGTCGCACGCTTGCGCTCGCGCCTGTTCTCGGCCTGAACCAGGTTCAGGGCATGGATGATGCGCGTGTGGACCGCCTCGCGGACCGCCTCGACCTTCGGAGATGCCCGGAAGGCCACCCAGTCAGCCTTCACAGAGTCCTTCAGGATGTCCGCCTCGACCACGAAGCTGAACCGCTTGGCGAGCGTAGTGCGGCCGTCGAGGTAGTTGCCCTCACCATCCAGGCCTTCCCAGGAGGGATCGCCCACCATGCGCCCCTTCACCCACCACGTGATTCCGCGAAGTTGGGAAGTCCGATCTTGAACTTCGGAGTCGATGCGGTGAAGAACGATTTCGCCAAAGCCTTCGACGTCCACCGTCTCGGTGGCGAGACGGTGGAGGTCGACAAGAGCGACAGAACTCCCGTTCACCTGAATTTGGAAGCTCGGGTCTACAGCGAACTTGGAGCCAACGGTCTGGATGACAGTGGCTACCGGCAGGATGTTTTTGTTGGCTTCAGCAGAAATAACCGTGCCGTGGCCCCGGGCCTTGCCGACCTTCTGAACCTCACAGACGAAGGGAGCGTCGGCCTGCCGCGAAACCTGCGCCCGGAAGGAGTCTCCGTCCTTCTGAGACTCCACGATGTACGAATCGGCGAAGCAGAATCCGGCATGCCGGCCCTTGCCGTTCCGGCCGAAGGCCTGCCGCTTTTTGCCGCCCCTGCCCGGAGGGTACTGGACATCTGGACCCTGCGCTTCGAGGCGGTTGTAGCAGAGTTCTCGCCACCTCGACTCGAACTCCTCCCTGGACATCCCCGTGCCATCGTCTTCGATCACTAGTCGCCCAGGGGATGAAACAGGCCACGTGATCTTAACGTTGCTGGCGCCGGCATCATATGCGTTCGCGATCAATTCGATGATCGCGACCAGGGGGTCGACAATGATTTGCCCGGCGTGATCCTCCAGGAAGCGATCGCTGAAGGTGAACGGCAAGGGTTGGCTAGTGGCCACAGGAACCTAAGTCTAGCATACCCGCCAATTTTATATCGAGAATCTGACATCGACGTGAACATGTGGGGCGTGCTACAATACTTACTGTCGTCGACGGAGAATGTTGCCGGAAGCCGAGCCCACCTGAAGCTCCCCGCCGCCACCGTCTTCGCCTGCCGTGCCGGAAATTTTCGCTGGAAAGCAGTACGGAGGATTCACACCTATTATGGCCGAAAACGATTCCGCCCCCATCTCGCCCGCCCCGCAGAACGAAGATCATAAGTCCGCTCTCGAGCAGTTGGAGCAGACCGTCAAGCGCGCCAAGGAGTACTTGAAGGTCATCGAGGGCACCAACAAGAAGGCCGTGGATGCCGATGGCAGGCTGATCGAGCTGTTGGCCAAGGCGGGCGAAGCGCAGATGAAGGCGGATAACGAAGCGTTGCGAGCGAGCCACGCGAAGGGCCTTGTGGAGGAACACTCGGGTGCGGCTGCGAAGCTGAAGGGCTCCATGGAGAGCGACACGGCGGTCATCGCCAAGAAGCGGGCGGAGATCGAGACCATCGTCCAGAGCTTCGCCAATCTCCGCTCGACGAGCGAAGCCGACGCGACGGCGATTGCGAGCGCTCGAAAGACCGCCGACGAGGCCGCCAAATCCGTGACCGAGACGTCCGGCAAGGCCGCAGCTGTTCAGGCCAACATCTCCGAGACCAAGAAGAGCATCGAGGATCTCGCTCTGTCCGTGCGTGAGGGAACCAAGGCGATTACCGCCGATCTCGCGCAGATTTCTGCCGCCAAGGAAACCTCCACGGCGCACGTAGCGGCGATGCAAAAGGCTACGACGACCTGCAACGAGTTACAGGAGCGCTCGAAGACTGCGCTCACCGCCATCGAGACCCTGGAGAAAAACGCCAAGGCGAAGGCCGAGATGGTCAGCGATCTCACAGAGAAAAGCCTCACTCTGGAGAAGAAGGTCGAGGAGTACGAGGGCAATTTGGCGGCGCTCCAGTCCGAATTCGCTGCCATGAAGGACAAGATCGAGGGGCTCCTGCCCGGCGCCACGAGCGCCGGCTTGGCCTCTTCATTCTCCACACTGCGCAAGCGTCACGAAGAGGCCCGGAAGTGGTGGATGAAGGTCCTCTTCGCGTGCATCGGATCCCTGCTGATCATCGCCTACTTCGACGGCGGCTTGTCGGGACTCCAGGAGTGGGATGCGATCAGGCGGCACTTCGTTCAACGCCTGCCGTGGATCGTGCCGCCGATCTGGCTCGCCATCGTCGCCGGGCGCCAGTACATGATGGCCGTCCAGATGGAAGAGGAGTACGCGAACAAGGAAGCGGTTTCGACGTCCTTCGAGGGCTACAAGCGCGAACTGGCGTCTAACCCCGAGGCCTTGCAGGCCTTGTGCAACCGCGTCCTTGAAATCTTCGCTCGGCGTCCCGGACGCATCTACGAGGGGAAGCAGCAGGACGTCACGCCGCTCACGCCCGCGGTCGAGGCGGTACAGAAGCTCATCCCGGCGACGGTCGAAGCTGTGATGGCGAAGATCAAGGGAGTCCCGGCCGGCGGAGCCTGAGTCCGCAGTGCCCATCAAGAAATTGCCAAAGCCTGCCTCAGAGGAACGGGATTCATTGAAGTCCGAGAAATTGCCAGTGCGCGACAGTCTGCTTATCGCGGCACAAGGCGCTCTATCGTTCGTTCCGCACGTTGGAAGCGTTCTAGCACTCCTGCTCGACAAATGCGTCCCTACGGCCCTTCAGGCCCAACGAGATGAACTGTTAGCAACTTTGCATGACGACTTGGAGCGAGTGAAGCACAGGATCAGCGATGAGCGTCTTCGCTCCCAGGCCTTCAATATAATGCTTGTGCGAGTTCTACGAGATGCTGTGGTAGAACCTGCCAAGGAAAAGCAAGCGGCATTTCGGGCGATCCTGCTCAACGAGGCCATCGGTCCATCGACGAACCCGGAGGCGGAGTTGTTCGTCAAAATAACCGAGGACCTGACAGTCGAGCACATCCAGACCCTGCGGGTGCTTCACAATCCAGGAAGAGTCGTGAAAGAGAATCCTCAAGTGTCGGAAGCCATTCGTTCGGCAACCAGCCCGAATAGCTTCCGGCCAGCGCCTCTAAGCCTCGCGTCTCTTTTGCTACAGCCAGCGTTGCCCCATATTCCAAAGGACCACTGGAAAGTCTTGCTCACTGGGTTGGCGAGTTGCGGCCTGATCGAGGACATGGGAGAGACGTGGGGTGGTTGGGATAGGGCGATTGATCCTCGCCACGTCACGTTGAAGCGAATCACCACGCTTGGCGATAGATATATAGCCGCTATTACATTCAACGAATAAACGCCCTCTGTGTTGTGGCAGTAGTTGGTTTGCTCATCGCCGGAGAGTGAATCGCGTGGCATTTGCCAGTGACGGACCCGGCAATTGGGCCGTAGCGAGAGTTCTGATAGTGTCCACGACGGGCAGGAGTATTTTGTCGAGATGTTTGTCGAGATGACGGCAAAAACGCACATCCAACGACAAATCGCGATTTGCTGAAAAGGTCGCAAAACGCGGAATAAGTCGCTTAAAGGCGGGATTTGGCGGGGGCGGCGTCCGTCTTTTCAGACCGGTGCTCTACCACTGAGCTACCCCGCCGAGGTGAAGATACTATCAAATCGCGCCCCCGGTTTTCGCCCAGGGTCCCGGCGCCCCACCTCGTCTGCGGACTGTCCAGCGGGGCGGGCTTGGCCTTGGGTCTGCGCTCATGACGGTCATTGGGGGGAAGATATTGCGATATCTGATAGGATGGGAGCATGAAGCGCGCCGTCGCCGCGTTATTCTGCCTGACCCTCCAGGTTCGCGCCTGGGGCTTCTCGACCACGATGCCGACCGACGTTCCGGTGACCATCATCGTCGACAAGCCGACCCGCGGGAGCGGGGAAGGGGGCGCCTCGCCGCGCGAGCCCCGCGAGCCGCGCGAGTACTCGAGCCCCTCGGCGACTTCCGCCGACCCCGCGGAGGCCCTCGAGACGCTGGCCGTGATCGTCGCGGCCCCGGTGATCGTCGTCGGCGGCGCCATCTACCTCGCGGGCAAGGCCTTCACGGACTGGCTCGAGGAGCGACGGCTCGCGCGGGAGAGGGCGGAGCGGGACGCGGCGGAGTACCGGCGTTGGCGCGAGGAGGAGGATCGCCGCGAGGCCGCGGTGATCGCCGACCTCCAGCGGCGAGAGAATGCCGGCCGCGAGGCGGAGTGGAGCCGTGTCGGGATGCTGCTCGACGGGCTCGTCGACAGCGCCGAAGCCGCGGAGCTCGGCGCGGACATATTCCCTTACGATGACGCCGTCCTCGAGACCGAGCGCGTCGTGAAGCTCCGCAGCGGCAAGAACAAGTTCGCCCGTCAAAACGAGTACAACGCCGACATCTTGGCGGCGTATAAAGAACTATGGGCGGATCCTTCGTTCCGGACGACGCTTCGCCTGGTCACCCCCGTGCATTACAAAGGCCTTATCGCCTGGGAAAGCTCGTTCAATCCCGACAACAAGAAAAACTGCGGGTTCGCCAAAAAGAAGTGCGGCGGCAAGCCCGGAGCGATGCTCATAGGCGTCGGGCTGCTCTCGATGGTGCACGAAAACGCGACCGATCGAAAGGGCGCCGCCCTGCTCGTTACAAGCGAGGTCGACGAGCGACTCGACCCCGCGAAAGCGATCCGCGGCGGCCTACGCTCGCTTCGCCTGGTCGAGGAGAAGCTCACGGACATATACCAGGAGGCTCATGCGGCGCCCGACGACGAGGCTCTGCGGGAGTTCATCATGATCGGACACAACGTCGGCTACCCCGCTTTAAGAAGAGCGCTCCGCGAAGGGCCGCGCGATTACAATAAGCCGTTGTCGAGCCTCCGACTGGCCGATATGATGAAGCCGCGCGCGGGCAAGCCGCCTTTGTTGGAGGAAATCCTGAATAAGGGCGATCAGCCGGAGAAGTTCCAGAAGGAGGCCCGGCGATACCTCAAGAACGTGGCGGATTGGATCGAGGTCGCCAAACCTAAACCGCCGAAGCCGCCGAAGGAGAGCAAGCCATGAGAGCCGTCATCGCCGCCGCCTTGCTGCTGACGTCGTCGCCAGCCCTGGCTTGGGACAAGGTCTATGACGGAGCGGGCGTCGAACGCTTCGTCGAAAGGGACGGCAAGCTGTGGGCGTTGCCTGGCTTGTCGAGCTCGACGGACCGCGGCACGTCGTGGGTGGAAGGTCTCGACGCGGGCGGACTTCTCGATTCCGACGTTTCGGACGATCGGCGCGAGATCGCCGTCCTCCCCAAAAATTACCTGCATCTCCAGAAGTTGGACGACGAGGAAGAGACGCTGAACGAAGGCGTCCAGGCCCTTGTCGCGATCGCGGCTCGTTTCCTGGGCCGTTCGGCGATGGTGATCGGCTTCTCTCGGGACTCGAAGGACGACAAGGTCGGCGTTCTGATCTCGCGCGACGACGGCGCCTCCTGGACGACGGTGTTGAGCGGGCCGCTCGGCTGGCGCGTCCGGCCGTATGTGTTGGATGATAAGCGCGCGTGGATCTGTTCGACCGATGGGATTTCCGCCGTATGGCGCACGACGAACGGCGGCAAGGACTGGGACCGCTCGAAGTCCTCGACGCCTCTGTTCGGCGCGTGCGACGCGCTGTTCTTTCTCGACAAGAAGCGAGGCTGGGCGTCGATCGCCTCCGGCGCGGCGCGGACGATCTACGCGACCGACGACGGCGGCGACGAATGGGAAGCCCGCGGGACGATCTCGCTGTCGACCGCCGGTTCCGTCTCGCTGGCCTTCGCGGACAAGAACCGCGGCTGGGCGGCGGCCCCGGGCGCGTTCTGGGAGACGGCCGACGGCGGCAAGACCTGGGCCTCCAAGCCGGCTCCCCCGTCCGCCGTCCTTCCCGAAGCCGTGGCCCTGCGCTACGTCGAGGGGCGGGGAGGAGGCCGCCTGCTGTACGGCACTTCGCGCTCGGAGGACCTCCCCGAGGACGACGAGGCGAACGTGACCGGCCGCGAGACGCGCTCGCGCGGCGAGATATGGAAGCTGGAGGCCCCGGCCCCGTGAACCTCGCGGCGCTCCTGATCTTCCTGGCGTCCTCCGCCCCGGCCTCGCCGGCGTCGGACTCGCTGAAGACCGTTCGCTCCGAGATCAAGTCGATCTCGCTGCGGCCCTACGAGTACGAGCGGGAGGCGCGGGTCTTCAGCGTGTTCTGGGGCCTGCACGTCGCCGATACGATGCGCGCCGTCCGGGCCGGCGAGCCCCGGCCGTACCTCTCCTACGACCGCGAAGAGCGCATGTACTTCGACTGGCGCTCGCGCGAGAACGCGCGCCGCGGCGTCGGCGATCCGTGGTGGCGCCTCGAGGATTACGAGAGACGGAAGCTGTTCGGCGAGCAGTTGGCGCGGGAACGGCGGATTTTCGACTCCGTCCTCGACGATCACGCGACCTTGCCGCGCCGCGAGCGCTACCGCGACTGGCTGCTGGCGTCGGCGCCCGCGCCGGAGGCGTCCCGCATCCTGCGCGAGGCGCGCGACCTGGCGGCGGCCGGGCGCCGCGCGGAGGCCTTGACGCGGCTCGAGTCCGCGGGCGCCGACGCGGACTTCTCGCCCGAGCTGGTGCTGGCGCGCGCCGCCCTGCGCATGGCGGCGGGGGAGATGAAGCTGCCGTGGGACGAGTGGGACCGCTTCTACGAGGTCTTGAAGGCTCGCGACCCGAAAGGCGCCCGGCGCGAGCTGTCGTGGGAGATGCTGTGCCGCGCGGAGCAGTCGCGCAGCGGCGACTGGAAGTTCTCGCACTCCTACGGGAACCCGACGGCGGAGGAGTGGGACGCGCTCGTCCGGGCGGTCGGCCTCAAGCCGGGGGACGCCGACTTCGCCGCGCTGCGCGACTACCTGAAGGCGCACCTCGCGGCCGCCGCGGCGGCGGCCAAGGCCGCCCGCGGCCGCCCGGCGTGCGGCCTGGTGCGCGTGTCCGCGTCCGGCGGCGGCGACGCGGCGACGATCTCCGAGGGTCTCGCCAAGCTCGAGCCTTACGGCGGGCGCGGCGTCCTCCTGCTCGCGCCCGGGCGTTACGACGAGGCCGTGGCGGTGCGCGGAGGCCGCGTCGCGCTGCGCGGCCCGGGCGCGACCGTGGCCGCCCCGTACGGGCGTCCCGCGGTGAGCGTGCAGGGGGCCGAGGGCTTCGTCCTGGACGGCGTGGCCCTGTCGGCCCGGGGCGCCAACGCCTTCGAGATCCGCGCCAGCCGGGGCGCCACGCTCAAGCGCTGCGCGATCGAGGCCGAGGCCGGCCGAGGCCTCTACAGCGACGGCTCCGCCGAGGTGACGGTCGCCGATTGCTCGACGGCTGTGGCCCCCTGAGCGGTCGCACCCCGTCAAACATCCTGGCTCGTGATCAGCGCCGGCGGAAGGCGAGCGCGGTCATGACGGCCGCCAGGAAGGCGGTCAGGTTCTGTACCAGGTAGCACAGATACATCAGGTACTTCGACTCCGCGCCGGCGGGGACGGCAGCGAAGTGGGGCAAGATCAGCCAGCCGGCGAGGACTTCCGCGGCCATGACCGCCGCGAGCGCTAGAAAGCCCCTCCAGCGGGTCAGGTTCGAGCGCCGCAGCAGTCCGAGCGTCAGGCCGCTGGCGGCCAGCGCCAGGGCGGAGAACGCGGCCAACGGCGCCAGCGCCAAGGCCGTGCCGCCGAGCGAGAGCGCGGCGAGAGTGGACAGGGACCAGATCCAGATCGTGCGGGTGCCGACGAAGCCCCAGGCCATGGCCTCCGAGGCGTCACCGATCGCGCCTTCGCGCGCGATTTTCTCGAACTGCGGCATCATCAGCCAGGTGAAGCCGAAGCCCGACAGGATCTGGAACGGCACGAGCAGGGAATCGAGCCAGGCCGCCGACGGCGCCGCGGCGAGGGCCAGCGGCCCGCCTAAGAGCAGGATGAGCCCTAATCCCGCGAGCGCCAAAGCGGTGCGGCCCACGGCGGCCGCCTTCGCGGCGGGACCCGGGATCGCCGCGTGCCGGTCGTACCAGGCCTTGAGCCCGAGCACGATCGCGAAGCCGCCGGCCTGGGCGAGGTTGCGGTAGGTCATCAGCTCCTGGCCGAGATGCGCGAAGTCCATCGTCATCACCGAGGCGGAGACGAGGCCGATCGCGGCCGTGCCCGTGGAGATGTCGGCCGAGCGGTTGCGCAGCAGGCGGTGGATCTGCGGGGCGATGTAGGCGAAGGCGAGCAGGTTGGCCGTCCAGAACGCGGCCTGCGCCAACAGCGGGAACGCGAAGACGCTCGAGGCGACGGCGAGAGCGGTGAGGACGGCCGGCAGGACCCAGTCGCGCGGACGCGAGGTCTCGACCGACGGCCGCGCGATCGCCTCGGCCAGGCGCGCCGCGCGCGCGACCGCGCCCGGGATCGCGGAGTCGGCCGACAGCGCGAAGCTCTGCGCGCCCGCGAGGTACAGGTCGGGGTCGGCGGCGCTGGACAGCCGGTCTTCGCCGAGCGCGAACTCGTCGGCGTCCAGGCCGCGGCCGCCGGCGCGGCGCAGAAGCCCCGCCTTCTCGAGCGAGGCCGTCAGCGGGTCCGCGCGCAGGGCGCGCCGGTCGTAGCCGGACGCCCAGATCAGGGCGCCCGTGATCGCGGCGGCGCCGGCGGCGCTCCGGAGCGTGAGCGCGGCGCCGTCCCACGCGGCCTTGACCGAGCCGCCGGCGCGCGCGTCGAAGCGCGCGCCGAGCGCGTGGACGACGACGCGGCCGCGGGCGGCCTCGTCCTGGAGGTCGGCGTAGGTCGCGGGCGTGATCGGCGTGCCGAAGGCCTTCCACTCCTCGAGGGACCGGCGCGCCGCGTCGGGGTCGTCCTGCGCGCGCTTGATCGCCTCGGGCGCGGCGTGCGGGGCGGGAATCTGGAGCTGGGCCGAGGCCAGGGCGTCCTTGACGAACAGATGGACGATCAGGCCGCCGTTGAGACGCAGGAGGTCCATCACGGCTTTCGCGGCGGACTCTCCGCTGCCGATCACGGCGACGGTGCGGCCTCGAGGAAGGAGGGCGAGATATTCACGGACCTCGGGCGAACCGAGCAAAGAATCGTGCACGACCGGTAGGCGCGGCGGCGCGCGGCCGCGGCGCAGGGCCTGCACCGCGGCGGCGAGGCGGGAGGCCTGCGCCTCGAGGTCCGCGCGTCCGTTGAGGACGAGGCGGGCTTTTTCCGGCAAGGCCGAGGCGGCCGGCGCCGGGTCCTTGGTGTGCTGGACCTCGCCGCCGACCTGGCCCTGGGCCAGGACGAGCTTGCGCGCGAGCACGAGATGGCCCGCGGCGGTGCGTATCTCCCAGAGTCCGTCGGCGCGCTTGCGCGCGGTATTGACAGGAGCGTTCTCAACGATCCGGGAGCCCAGGCGCTCGACCTCGTCCGCGGCCAGCGCGAAGTGCTGCAGCAGCTCGACGCGCGCCGAGGCGACCGCGGGGTCCTCGTCCTCGAGGTCGAGGACGGCGTGGCCGATCGGCGGCCGGCCGTCGCGCGCGAAGCGCCGCGCGTCGGCGTCCTTGCCGTCGCGGCGCAGATGCTTCAAGCTCGAGACGAGGCCCGCGCGCTTGACGAGCGCGGGGTCGGAGAACGGCTCCTGCGCCAGCGAGTTGCGCGTCGAGTTCGTGCGCATGCGGTACACCGGCTTCATCGCCGCGTCGGAGAAGCTCTGCGCGAGCCAGCCGCCCTCGAACAGCACGACCTTGGCGCCCTTGTCGGCGGCCTGCAGCGCGGTCGAGAGCCCGGCGGGGCCGCCGCCGACGATCACGGCGTCGGCGACCGGCTCGCCGTCTCTCGTTTTCCATTTGGCCGCGATCAGGCCGCGGCGCAAAGTCTCGGCCGACGGCGTGCGCAGGTTGACGCGGACCATGCCTTCGGCGGTCAGCCTCGGCAGGTCGAGCAGGGCGCGAAGGAGCCGGCGCCGCGACTGGTCCTTCTCCGGGTCCTTGGTCGGCCGCGACAGGCGCCGCCGCAGGCCCGTCGCGGACACGGCCTCATCCGAGCCGGGAGCCGCGGCGTAGAGCCCGGCCGCCAGGCGCGCGAATTCCTCCCGCTCCGCGGGCGTGGAGGCGACGCCCGCCATGCCGTCGAACAGCGCGCCGGCCAGGACGGGATCGGCGACGAGCTCGGCTAACGCCGCGGCCGCGGGGCGCGCCGGGGCCGGATCGAGGGTGCCCGCGGGTTTCGCGGCCGCGGAGATGACCGGGAAAAGCGCCGCGGGAACGGCGGGAGCCGCGAGCGCGGGCGCGGCGAGAGCCGGCGCGAGGGGAACGACTGGAGGCGTCAGCGCCGGCAGCGACGCGGCCGGAAATAGGAGTCCGGACGGCGCCGGTAAGGTGAACGCCGGCGCGGGGACGGGCGCGCGCGCCTCGGCCGCGGCGAGCGACGCCGTGAGCGCCGCGGCCTGGGAGGGCGAGGGGCCGAGCAGGAGCGCGGCCAGAAGCAGTCGCATCCTTGATAAGCTGCCACGGACGCCGGATCGGTTCATGAAACGGCGGCTTACCACATCGAGCGCGAAGGTCCGGCGCCTTTCATCAGGTACGCGGCGATGACGAAGGTCCCGATCGAGCAGGCGAAGAGGACATAACCCCATTTTTCCATGCCTTCAGTGTACCCCGGATGCGCCCGCGGCCGCGTGGGGCCTTCGTCCTTCGGGGCCGCCGCAAAGGGCCTAGGACCTTGACAGTCGCGCGCGGGCGTGATATACTTCGAAAGTCGAAGCATTTAAGAATCGAACCATGAACCTCGAAGACCGCGCGCGCCGGCTCACGGACCACCTCCAGACGGTCATGGAGGAGGCGGAGAGCGCCGACAAGAAGAACACGGCGGTTCGGGAGAAGCTCACCTGGCAGGAGGTCCGCGTGCTGCGCGCGGTCGGGCGCCAGGAGTGCTGCCCGATGAGCGGCCTGGCCGACATGATCTGCCTTTCCCTCAGTTCGGCAACAGGCTTAATAGACCGCCTCGTCAGCAAGAAGCTCGTCAAGCGGGACCGCTCGAGCGAGGACCGGCGCGTCGTGCAGGTGGAGCTCACGGAGCAGGGCCGGGAGCTCAACGAGGAGGCGATGGCGGGCCCCGTCGAGTTTGCCCGCGGCATGCTCAGGGGACTCAACGCCGAGGAGCAGGACGCCTTGGTCTCGCTGTTCGGCAAGATCTCCGAGCGCATCAGGAAGGAGAAGGCGGCCGCCTGAGATTTTTTTTGCCGTAAACATTTCAAAAGTCGAACTATTCGAAAGGAGAATGAACATGGAGAACCAGGAAAAGGACGAGAAGGCGTGCTGCGACAAGTCGAAGTGCTGCGGCGGCAAGGCGCTCGCCGCGTTCGCGCTGCTGGCGATCGGCGCGACGGGCGGCTATCTCGCGGGCAAGTGCTGCACGGCGAAGACCGCGGCTCCGGCCGCCGTCGAGGCGCCCGCGCCGGCGAAGTAAGACGGCGGCCCGAGCCCCCGGCGGGATTTGAAAAGCATTTGACTGGACTCCCGCCGGGGGCGGGGCTATACTGAAAGTGCCGATAAGGTCGTACTCGAGAATCAACACCTCGAGCCGCTCCAAAGAGAAGCGGAGACCTACCGGTCCTGGCCGAACGCCTCGAAAGGTCAACTCGCGAGAGAACCTAGGGAATACCGCCGAGGGGGCGGGATTCTCTGGAGGACCACACGGAACTCCATCGAAACGATCGGCCTCGCTTTTGACGGGAAGCCCTCGCCGGGCTACAGCTCGGCGAGGGCTTTCTTGTAGGCGGGTTCGCTCGACCGGAGGTCGTCGGGGTCGATGCCGAGGGCGCGGCAGGCGTCGACGGTGAAGCGCTGGCCCCACAGGATCTGCGCCAGCCAGTCGGCGTTGGCGACGTCGAGGAAGGGCACGCCGATCGTGTCGAGGTAGCGGTGCGCGGCGTCCCAGCGGGTCTCTCCCACGGTGGAGAAGCCGATCACGAGCGAGCCTTTCCCGACCGAGATGTGCGGCCCGTGCAGGAACTCCTCGAGGCCGTAGGCGCGCACGCGCAGGTGCGCGGTCTCGAGCAGCTTGAGCGCGGTCTCGCAGGCGACCCACTCGCGCAGGCCGTCGCCGAGCAGGACGAGGTCGGTGTCCGGGGCCACCTTCGGCGAGTCGGGGCCCCAGTTCAGGCTCGTGCCCGCGCGGGGGAACGGCGCGAGCAGCGCGGGCTTGCCCGCCCAGCGCAGGAGCCAGACCATGGTCGTGGTGAAGGACTTGGTGAAGGCGCCGGTGTCCTCGAGCTCGCAGGTCTCGAGTCGGCGCTTGGGACCCTTCCACACCGCGCCCGCGCCGCACACGGCGACGGTGGAAGCGCCGGCGCGGCGGGCCATCGCCTCGGCCTTCACGGTGTAGGACTTCGTGCCCCCGCGATGGGAGAGGAAGATCCCGAGGTCGCCCCTCGACAGCTCGTACGGGCGCGAGACGAAGTCGTAGGAGTGCACGGCCCGCGCGTCGAGGCCGGCCCCGCTCCACAGCCACGCGGCGATGCGCGCCGCGTGATGGTTGGTGCCGACGCCGACGAAGAATATCTTCCTCCCTTTCGGGGGCTTCATCCACGCGGGCAGCGGCGCGCGCAGGGCCCGCGCGATCAGCTCCGGCTGGGCGAAGACGTTGGCCTCGAAGCGGCTCATCGTCCGGGCTTGAAGCCTCGCGCCATCATGAACTCGTACGGGATCTCGATGCCGGAGCGGGTCTTGTTCTTCAGGGCGCGGCGCAGGACGGTCTTCTTGACCCAGGCCTGGCCCTTCTCGTCGAGGCTGCGCAGCATCGCGCCGGTTCGCCCCGCGCCCTCGGTCATGGTCGTCCAGTATTCCTCGGGGGAGGCGAAGCGGAACGCGCCGTTGAGGCGCTTCGTCGAGATCTCCTGCAGCCCCGCGCGCGCGAAGGCGGCCTCGAGCGCGCCGTCGGGGCCGAACGAGTAGATCGTCGGCGCGCCGTACGGGGCCCGCAGGTCCGGGTCGCACTCGGTGATCGCGTGCAGGACGAGCGAGGTGAACAGCATCTTCTCGCGGCGCCCCTGGACAAGGCAGGCGACGACGCCGCCGGGCTTGACCACGCGCGTCATCTCCGCCAGCGCCTTGTCGGGCTGGGCGAACAGCATCAGGCCGAGCTGGGAGATCGCGGCGTCGAAGGAGCCCGTCTCGAGCTTGAGGTCGTGGACGTCCATCTCGGCGTACTCGACCGGGGCGCAGCGCTTGGCCGCGGGCACGGCCTTCGCGCGCGCGAGCATGCCGGGGGCCAGGTCCACGCCGAGCACGGAGCCTTTCTCGTCGACGCGCGCCGCGGCGGCGCGGCTCGCGATGCCGGGTCCGCAGGCCACGTCGAGGACGCGCCATTTCTTCTTGAGGCCGGCGAACTGCACGAACTCCTCCGCCGTCTTGGCGAACAGCGCGCTGGAGAGCTTCTCGTAGCGTTCCGCGGCCTCGTCCCAGACGGCGCGCGATTCGGCGGTGTGAGCGGCGGGGTCGAACGGGGTTTCTTTCACGCGGGGATTATACGACTTGCGGGCCCGTAGGCCAACGGACCCGGCCGGGGGAGGGTCCCCGGACCCTCGCCGGCGCCCCGAGACGCCGTTATCCTTAAAACATGAAAGCCGCTTTCCCTTTGCTGGCCCTCGTCCTCGCCGTGCCCGCGTTCGCCCAGGACTTCGTCTCGTCCGACCACGCCGACGGGATCGCCGCCGCGGCGAAGTCCGCGCGGACGTTGCGCGACAAGCTCACGCCCGCGCCCGTGGACCCGAGGCCGGTCAAGGCGCTGACCGACCGCCTCATCAAGGACGGCGAGCAGGTGGAGATGGAGCAGGGCATCGGCAACATCTACACGCGCGTCGGCCGCCCCGACGCGAACGGGCGCTTCAAGAGCCTCCAGGCCAACCTCGTCGAGATCCCCGCCGAGCTCACGGAGACCCCGGACGACTCGATGTTCCGCCAGGTCGTGATGCGGCGCTATTTCTCGCACCTCGAGGCGACGAGCGAGAGCTGGGAAGTGGACCCGAAGACGGGCAAGGGCAAGGTCCGCGTCTGGATCTATAAAGTGTCCCTCGACGGCCGCTTGATGTCCGTCGAGCATCAGATCGCCCCGGTCGAGCCCGGTGAGGACGGCCAGGCCGCGCCCGTCGAAGCGAAGGCCCGCTCCTACCGCCTATCCCCGTCGGACCCGAGCGTCCAGCGCCGCTGGAAGGCCATGACCAAGGAACTCCTGACCTTGGGCCGCGTCGTCGAGGCTTAGAAGCCCGACAGCAGCAGGTAGGCTTCCGCGACCAGTTCCTCGTCGCGCAGGCCGCGCTCGTCCTCGTCCCAAGTCCGGCTCTGCTTGACCATGGACGTGAACCGCTGGAGGGACTCCTCGTCGGCGTCGCCGGAGACCCGCGCCAGGAAGCTCTCCAGCACCCGCGGCCGCCGCAGGGCCTTCGCGGCGTGGCCCGCGAGTATGGGATGCGTGCCCTCCCAGATCTCGTTGACGATCGCGTCGTCGGCGAGACGGTTGAGCGGGGAGAAATCGTCGAGGATGCCGTGGCCGCCGATGAGCAGCTGCGCCTCGCGCACGATCTCGCTGCCGCGCATCGAGACCTCCACCTTGAGCATCGGCACCAGCGCCTCGGCGTCGGCTTCGCCCGCCTCGAGCGCGGCGAGGCCGCGGTAGAAGGCGGTGAGCATGCCCGCGTGCAGGGCCTCCATCATCGCGAGCTTGGTCCGCACCGCGGGCAGCGCCGTGAGCGGCCGGCCGTAGGCCAGGCGCCAGTCGGCGAAGGTGCGCGCCTCGAGCACCGCGCGCCCCGCGAAGCCGAGCGCCGCGGCGGCCACATGCAGGCGCGACACCGACAGGATCTCGTTGACGAGAAGCACCATCCCTTCACGCGGCCGGCCGATCATCTCGGCCTTCGCGCCGGTGTACTCGACCTCGACGGTGGCCTTGCCGCGCGTTCCGCCGATGGGCTTGAGGCGCAGGATCTTGTGGCCGTTGAGGCTCCCGTCCGGGTCCTTGCGCTTGACGAGGAACAGGGCGATGACGCCCTCCGGCGTCTTCGCGGTCGTGACCCACAGCTCGCCGGGATTGGAGCAGAACCATTTGGTGCCGTTCAGCGACCATGTCCCGTCGTCGTTCCTGCTCGCCGTCGTCTCGTTGGCCGCGACGTTGGAGCCGCCCTGCCTCTCGGTGATGAACTGGCCGCCGGTGAGCGCCCAGTCGGGGTCGTCGGATTTGAGGCGAGGGAGGAACTCCCGCATCTGGGCGGCGCTGCCGCGTTTTTCGAGCAGGCCGATCAAGCCGTCCGTCATGGCCAAGGGACACGTGATGCCGCCCTCGCCGCAGTAGTTGGCGATGATCGCGCGCGTCATGCGCTCGGTCAAGGTCAGCGGGCCGGGGCCGCCGTAGATCGCGCGGGCGAGGCGGCGGCGCGCCTCGATCTGCTCCGGGCAGTACTTCACGGCGCCGTCGACGAGCTTGGGGAGGTTCTCGGCCTTGTGGGCCTTGTCGATCAGGGCGTCGAGCGTGCGCCCGGCGAGCGCGCCGAACTCGGAGGAGCGCTCCTGCCCCTGCGGGGTGAGCATCGGCGACGCGATCTCGCGCAAGACGGCGTCGGCCTCCCAGAAGTTCATGCCGCGCGTTCCGGGGTAGCCGGGGAGGGCCTCGTTGTCCATAGAACGGAGGATAGGAAATAGCGGGACCGAACGCCATTGACACGCCGCGATACGGAGATTACACTCCGGCTTATCGGGGTCAGGAACCATTGATGTCGGGAGCGCGATACTCGAATCGAAAGCCTCTGCTCTCCTAGAAAACTGACCGGGCTTGCGGCGGCGCGGGGAATTGGCTACCATGCCGCCATGAATCTCATCCCCCAAGTCATCGAGCGCGCCACGCAGGGCTCCGTCATCGGCTACGACATCTATTCAAGGCTGCTGAAGGATCGCATCATCTTCGTCGGAGGCTACGAAGGCGAGTTCACCACCGACTCGGCCAACACCCTCATCGCCCAGCTCCTCTACTTGGACAGCGACGACAACACGAAGGACATCAACCTCTATATCAACAGCCCCGGCGGCATGGTCACGGCGGGCCTCGCGGTGTACGACACGATGCAGTTCATCAAGGCCCCGATCACCACGATCTGCATGGGGATGGCGATGAGCTTCGGCGCGGTCATCCTTGCGGCAGGGTCAAAAGGAAAGCGCTACGCGCTGCCCAACTCGCGCATCATGATCCACCAGCCCCTCGTGGGCGGCATCTCCGGCCAGGCCACCGACATCATCGTCGAGGCCAAGGAGATGGCCCACACCCGCAAGATCCTCGAGGAGATCATGGCCAAGCACACCGGCCAGACCTTCGAGAAGATCAACCGCGACATGGAGCGCAACAACTACATGTCCGCCGAGGAAGCCCAGAAATACGGCATCATCGACGAGGTCATCATGGGCGCCAAGGCCGTCGCGCTCAAGGCGATCCCCAACAAGTAAGCCCTTCCTTAGAAAAGATCGGCCCGGCGCGATTCGCCAAGGCGAATCGGAAGCCGGGCCGTCTTTTTTGGCAGTCGGAGGGGGGGATTGACAACTTTGGCGGCTTGCGGTAAAATATTAGCAGTCGAATAAGTGGACTGCCAGTATACGTCATAGCCATGAGACAACTGAAACCCGAGGTCGTCCAGGAGCGCAAGCGCCACCTTCTGCAGTGGATCGTCCACTATTTCATCAAGACCTCGAAGCCCGTCTCATCCTCCTTGATCGCCGAGGAGGCCGGCCTCGACCTGTCGAGCGCCAGCATCCGCAGCATCCTGCAGGAGCTCGAGAACGAGGGCTTCCTGCACCAGGCCCACACCTCCGCGGGCCGCGAGCCCACCGACAAGGGCTACCGCTTCTTCGTCGACTACCTGTCCGGCGTGCAGCGCCTGGCCGCCGCCGAGAAGGAGAGCATCGAGGAGCAGTACAAGAGCCGCATCGAGGAGCTCGACACCTTGCTGTCGGAGACCTCGCGCCTGCTCTCGCGCGTCTCGCACGGCGCCGGCATCGTGCTCTCGCCCCACATGGGCAAGCAGGCGATCAAGCGCCTCGAGCTCCTGCCTCTGGGCGGCCGCAACGTGCTGGGCGTCCTGATCACCGACTCGGGCCTCGTCCGCCATTGGCCGATCCAGCTCGCCTTCGCGCCGAGCGCCCGTCAGGTCAACATGCTCAACCGCTTCCTCAACGAGAACATCCGCGGCGTCAACGTGGACAAGGCGCAGAGCATGGTGCTCAACAAGCTCACGCAGATGGAGCGCGAGTTCGCGGAGCTGACGAGCCTCGCCCACGAGCTGCTCACCGAGGTGGGCCGCGTGGCCTCCCCCGAGTCGATCTACGTCGAGGGCGCGGACAACATCCTGAGCCGTGCCGAGCAGTTCGGGGACCTGAAGACGGTCCAGTCGCTGATGCGCGTCATCGGCGAGAAGGACCGCCTCGCCCTGATGCTGGAGCGGGAGCTCGAGGACGACGCGGCCAAGCCGGCGCGCGTGCGCGTGCGCATCGGCGCCGAGAGCGGCCTGCCCGAGCTGCGCAACGCCAGCGTCATCACGCACGTCTACCGCCACGGCGACCAGGTCCTCGGAGTCCTGGGCGTCATCGGCTCCAAGCGCATGGAGTACTCGCGCATGATGGGGTTGGTGGACTACGTCGGCCGCCTCGTCGAGGCGCGGCTCAACGAGTGGGATTTCGAGACGAAGGGATTGGAGGGCCGCAAGTGAGCGACGACGTGAGCGACCCGGTGAGGGAGAAGCCGACCGAGCCTATAGGCGAGGAAGTGCCCCTTCCAAACGCCGTTGGAAAGGGGCCGATCGAGCCGGACTACTATTCCCAGCTCCTGCGCCTGAAGGCCGAGTTCGAGAACTACCGCAAGCGCGTGGACCGCGAGAAGCCCGACTGGTACAGGCTCGGCGCCGCCGGAGTGCTGTCGAAGCTGCTGCCGCTGTACGACCTCCTGCGCCACGCGCACGAGGAAGTGAAGACCGGCCACGCGGATTCGCCGTTGGCGACCGGGATGGAAGGGATCTTCCGCGAGTACGACAAGCTTTTCAAAGAAGAAGGCGTGACGAAGATGGACCCGCTCGGCAAGCCGTTCGATCCGCACTACCACGAGGCCTTCGGCTTCGTGGACCGGCCGGGTTTCGAGGAGGGGGTGGTGGCCGACGTGCTCCAGGCCGGCTTCCTTCTCGGCGACAAAGTGCTGCGCACCGCGAAGGTGCGCCTGCAGAAGAAATCTGACGCAACGGAGGCAAAATCATGAGCAAGATCATCGGAATCGACCTGGGCACCTCGAACACGGCGGCGTCGGCGATGGAGGGCGGCAAGCCCACCATCGTCCCCTCGGCCGAGGGCACCAGCATCGGCGGCAAGGCGTTCCCGTCCTACGTGGCGTTCGCCAAGGACGGCCAGCTGCTCGTCGGCGAGCCGGCGCGCCGCCAGGCGGTCGCCAACCCCGAAGGCACCTTCATGGCCTTCAAGCGCAAGATGGGCACCGACCACAAGTACAAGGCCCCGGACGGCAAGGAGTACACGCCGCAGCAGCTCTCCGCCTTCCTGCTCCAGAAGGTGAAGCGCGACGCGGAGGCTTTCCTCGGCACCACGATCGACAAGGCGGTCATCACCGTCCCCGCCTACTTCAACGACAACCAGCGCCAGGCGACCAAGGACGCGGGAACCATCGCCGGCCTCGAGGTCGTGCGCATCGTCAACGAGCCGACGGCCGCCTGCCTCGCCTACGGCATCGACAAGAAGGGCAAGGACGAGAAGATCATGGTCTTCGACCTCGGCGGCGGCACGCTCGACGTCACCATCATGGACTTCGGCGGCGGCGTGTTCGAGGTCATCTCGACCTCCGGCGACACCCAGCTCGGCGGCACGGACATGGACAAGGCGCTCGTGGACTTCATCGTCGCCGAGTTCAAGAAGGAGACCGGCGCCGACGTCAGCAAGGACCCGATGGCCTATCAGCGCGTGCGCGAGGCGGCCGAGAAGGCGAAGATCGAGCTCTCGACGACGTTCGAGACCGACCTGAACCTCCCGTACCTCACCGCGATCGACAACGCCCCGAAGCACCTCGCGCTCAAGATCAGCCGCGCCAAGCTCGAGACGCTCGTCGAGCCCATCGTCAAGCGCTGCAAGACCAGCATCGAGCAGGCGCTGACGGACTCCAAGCTCAAGGCGTCCGACATCACGAAGGTCATCCTCGTCGGCGGCCCGACGCGCATGCCCATCGTGCAGAAGTTCGTCGAGGACTACGTCGGCAAGAAGCTCGAGCGCGGCATCGACCCCATGGAATGCGTGGCCGCCGGCGCGGCCGTGCAGGCCGCCGTGCTCACCGGCGAGGTGAAGGACGTCCTCCTGCTCGACGTGACCCCTCTGACCCTCGGCATCGAGACGTTGGGCGGCGTCATGACCCCTCTCATCGAGCGCAACACGACGGTGCCCGTCGAGAAGTCCCAGACCTTCTCCACCGCCGCGGACAACCAGCCGGCCGTCACCGTCCACGTCCTGCAGGGCGAGCGCCCGAAGGCGTCGGACAACGTGCCGCTCGGCAAGTTCGACCTCGACGGCATCCCGCCGGCCCCGCGCGGCGTGCCTCAGATCAAGGTGACCTTCTCCATCGACGCGAACGGCATCCTCAGCGTCAAGGCCGAGGACGTCGGCACGAAGAAGTCCCACCACATCACGATCAGCGCCTCCAACAAGCTGGACAAGGCCGAGATCGAGAAGTTCGTCAAGCAGGCCGAGCAGTTCGCCGAGGAGGACAAGGCGTTCAAGGAGAAGGTCACCGCCAAGAACGAGTCCGACACCCTGCTCTTCTCCGCCGAGAAGGCTCTGAAGGAGCACGGCGACAAGGTCTCGCCCGAGGACCGGCAGAACATCGACCGCGGCATCTCCGAGCTCAAGGAAGCGCTGAAGGGCGACGACCTCGCGGCCATCAACAAGGCCAAGGAGGCGCTGCTCAAGGCGTCGCATAAGCTCGCCGAGGAGATGTACAAGGCCGAGTCCGCGAAGGGCGGCGCTCAGCCCGGCGGAGCCGACGGCGCGGCGGGCGCGGAAGCCAAAGGCAAGGACAACGTCGTCGACGCGGAAGTCGTCGACGAGAAGGACTCTAAATAAGCCGGCCGGGGCGGTCCGGGTGAAAAATGGCTGAAGACTACTACTCGCTTCTGGGCGTCGCGCGCAACGCGACGGACGCGGAGATCAAATCCGCGTACCGGAAGCTCGCCATGAAGCATCACCCGGACCGCAACCCCGGCAACAAGGAAGCCGAGGCGCAGTTCCGCAAGATCAACAGCGCCTACGAGGCGCTGTCCGACGCGAAGAAGCGCCGGATGTACGACCAGTACGGCGAGGCCGGCGTCAACCAGGGCGCGGGCGGCTTCGGCGGCCAGGGCGGCCCCGGCTTCGAGGGCTTCGGCCAGGGCGTCGACGTCAACGAGGTGTTCGGCGACCTGTTCGAGAACCTCTTCGGCGGCCAGGGCGGTCAGCGCGGCGGCGGTCGCCGGCAGGCGCGCGGCAACGACCTCAAGTACGAGACCACGATCTCCCTCGAGGACGCGTTCAAGGGCGTCCAGCTCCCGCTCCATTTCCAGCGCGTCGAGTCCTGCGGCACCTGCCACGGCTCCGGCGGCAAGCCGGGCTCCGGCGTCAAGCGCTGCACCCAGTGCCGCGGCTCCGGCCGCGTCCAGGTGTCCCAGGGCTTCTTCGCGATGTCCCAGACCTGTCCGCGCTGCGGCGGCGAGGGCCAGATCGTCGAGGACCCGTGCAAGGACTGCAAGGGCCAGGGGCGCGTGCGCAAGGAGGCCGAGCTCAAGGTCAAGATCCCGCCGGGCATCTACCACGGCGCGACCTTGCGCATCTCCGGCGAGGGCGAGGGCGGCCCTCGCGGCGCCCAGCCGGGCGACCTCTATCTCGAGATCCACGTGAAGCCCGACCCGCGTTTCGAGCGCAAGGACGACGACCTGAGCGTCGGCGCCTCCGTCGATATCGCCACCGCCGCCCTCGGCGGCCAGACCACGGTCCCGACCATCGACGGCGAGCCGGTGACGGTCAAGATCGCCCACGGCACCCAGCACGGCGCCACCTTGCGCGTGCGCGAGAAGGGCATGCCCAAGCTCCACGGCCGCGGCCGCGGCGACCTGCTCGTCCACGTCCGCGTCGACGTCCCGCGCGACCTCACCGCCAAGCAGAAGGAGCTCCTCGAGGCGTTCCAGAAGACGCTCCACGACGAGCACGGCAAGAACGACAGCGTGTTCGGCCGCATCTTCGGCAAAGAGTAGAAACAGGGTGTCAGGCTCGCAAATTCGTTGAATTCTTTTCCGGAGTAATCGACGAATTTGCGAGCCTGACACCATCGCCATGCGCGCGGCGCGCGGATGTTGCTAGAATCGGCGCATGCCACAATTCCTCGTTGCGCCCGAAGACGTCAGCCTCAGCAAGTTCCGTCTCGCCGGTCCCGAGGCCTTCCACGTGTCCAAGGTGATGCGCCTCGCCGCCGGCGCCGAGCTGGAATTGTTCGACGGCAAGGGCGGGCGCTTCAAGGGCGTCATCGAGGCGGTCCACTCCGACGGCTCGGTGACGGGGAAGGTCACCGCCACGCTCAAGGCCGATGACAAGCGCGCGCCCGTCGCGCTCAACCTGTACCGCGGCCTGCTCAAGGCCAGCCACTGGGACTATGCGCTCGAGAAGGGGACCGAGCTCGGGGTGTCGGCCTTCGTCCCGCTGCTGACGCCGCGCACCGTCGTGCTGCTGCACGAGATCGAGCGCACGAAGGCCAAGGCCGAGCGCTGGTCGCGGCTGATCATGGCCGCCTCCAAGCAGTGCGGCCGCGCCGACCTGCCGCCGGTGCGCGACGCGGTGCAGTTCCGCGACGCGATCCGCGCGGTCAAGGACAAGGGGATCACCTTGGTCGCTTGGGAAGGCATGAAGGGCTCGATCGCGTCGCAGACTTTGGGCCCGGCCCTGCGCGCGGCGGACGCCAAGCGCGGCACGGAACCGCTCGAGGTCAGCCTGTTCGTCGGCCCCGAGGGCGGCTTCTCCGACGAGGAGATCGAGCTCGCCGAGGCCGAGGGCGCGGTCCTGTTCGGCATGGGCCCGCGCGTGCTCCGGGCGGAGACGGCGGCCATCGCGGCCGCGGCGCTCGTGCAGTACGAGCTCGGAGGCGTGTGAGCGTCGTCGAGAACGAGGACGGCGTCTCGCCCGCGACCGCGCGCCAGTTGCGCATCATCGCCGGCGCGATGGGCGCGGGCCTGACCATGATCGCCGGCCTCGTGGTCTGGTTCTACGCGGGTTCCGCCGGTCAGGTCCCCGATCCGAGATCCGTTCAGGTGATCAACACGATGACCACGACCGTGATGGTCCTGGCTTTGGGCCTGATCGTCGCCTCGGAGTTCGCCTGGCGCTCCGTGCTGCGTGCCTCGACGGGGCCTCTCAGCGGCCGCGTGCAGACCGCCTTCATCGTCCGACTGGCCATGCGCGAGGGCGCCGGCCTGCTCGGGCTCGTCGTCGCCTTCCTCGCCGCGCGCAACGGCGTCCTGCGCGCCTACCCCGCCTACTGGGCCGGTCTCGCCCCTTACGGGCTGTTCCTCGCCTTCCTGGCCGCGCATTGGCCGACCGAGGAGAGGCTCGGGGCGGAAGCCCGCGAGGTTCTCGCGGAAAATCCTTCATTTTTGAAAAAATAACGCCGGTGAAATAAGGCGGATTGGCATCGCGCGTGCGATGCGGATAATCCTTTTTAAATAATGGTTATTTTTATAAAAGTGCGGGACATCTGCGGCTCCGCCATTGGACCCATCGTGAGGGGGGAGCCGAGGACCCTTGCCCGGGGGGGCCCAGAAGGCTATAATCCTTCGGTTGCAGGAGTGCCTGTTCTGCCGTATCGTCCGACGCGAGATACCCGCCCAGATCGTCCACGAGGACGAGCAAGCGCTCGTCTTCAAGGACATCACGCCCCAGGCGCCGACGCATTTATTGGTGGTCCCGAAGAGGCATCTGGGGTCATTGAGCGCGTCGACGGACGGGGATGCCCCTTTATTGGGTCATTTGCAGAGGGTCGCCTGCCGGATCGCGGAGAGCGTCAAGCTGTCCTCGTTCCGGCTCGTGACCAACAACGGGAAGGGCGCGGGCCAGTCGGTGGATCATCTTCATTATCATCTGTTGGGAGGGCGGCCGATGCAATGGCCGCCCGGCTGAATCGCTTCGCTCTTGTCTTGATATTTTGCGTTCCATTCGTGGAAAGGTGGTGAATCTCTAACTATGGTTTTCATTAAACTGCGTGAAGGCGAGGGTCTCGAGGAGGCCCTGCGCCGCTTCAAGCGGGAGTGCGAACGCAACGGCGTGCTGAAGGAAGTCAAGCGCCGCGAGCGTTACATGAACCCCGCGATGAAGCGCAAGCTGAAGGCCGCCGAAGCGCGTCGCAAGCTGCGCCGCTCCAAGCGCCGCCGCACGCCCTAACGTTCGCCCGACGGGCCGGCGCCGCGCTCGCGCGCGGCGCCGGTCCGTCCCGATTTTCCGGAATTCTCGTTTGGCCCTGATACCTCCCGAAACGCTGGAACTGATCCGCTCCCGGCTCGACATCGTCGAGCTGGTGGGGGAGTACGTCCCGCTGACGCGCGCCGGCCGCAACATGAAGGCGCGCTGCCCGTTCCACCAGGAGCGCAGCCCGTCGTTCATCGTCACCCCCGAGCGCCAGACCTTCCACTGCTTCGGCTGCGGCGAGGGCGGGGACGCCTTCACCTTCGTGATGAAGTCGGAGAACCTCTCGTTCATGGAGGCCGCCGAGAAGCTCGCCCTGCGCGCGGGCGTGAAGATCGAGGCGGACCGCGAGCTGGGCCCCGCGGACAAGGAGCGCATCAAGATCCGCGAGGCGAACGAGTTCGCCGCAAGTCATTATCATGACTTGCTTAATAAACATCCTGACGCCGAGGCCGCCCGCCAGTATGTAGCCAAGCGCCGCCTCTCGAAGGCGTCCGTCACCGGCTTTTTGATCGGCTACGCCCCGCGCAACGGCAACCTCGTGCCCGCGGCCTTGAAGAAGGGGTTCTCCGAGGAGCTTCTGATGAAGGCCGGGCTCGCGGCCAAGCGCGCCGACGGCTCGCTGCGCGACTACTTCTTCGACCGCCTCATGTTCCCGATCCGCGACGCGAAGGGCGCGTTCGTGGGGTTCGGAGGCCGTACATTGGGCGATGGAGAACCCAAGTACCTGAACACCGCGGAGACGCCCGTGTTCTCGAAGAGCCGGGTTTTGTACGGGCTCTTCGAAGGTCTTCCTGAAACGCGCAAGGCGCGCAAGGCGCACCTGATGGAAGGCTACATGGACGTGATCGCCTCCCATCAGCACGGCCTGAAGACCGCGTGCGCGCCGCTGGGCACCGCGCTGACGCCCGAGCACGCCCTGCTGATCAAGCGCTACGCCGATTCGATCGCCATCGTCTTCGACGCCGACAACGCCGGCCAGAACGCCGCGGTGCGCGGCGCCGAGGTCGCGCTCGAGTCCGGGATCGCGACGCGCGTCGCCTCCGTCCCCGAGGGCAAGGACCCGGACGAGTTCCTGCACGCGAAGGGCCTCGAGGCGTTCAAGGCCGCCCTCGACGGCGCCCAGGACCTCGTCGCCTTCAAGACCGATCTGCTGATCAAGCGCGCCGGCGAGCTGACGCCCGAGGCGAAGTCCGCCATCGCCAAGGACGTGCTGTCGACCATCGCCCGCTGCCCCGACGAGGTCCTCAAGGACGAGTGGGTGCGCCGCCTCGCCTCGCGCCTCGGCTTGAACGAGGATTCCCTGAGGCGCTCCGGCGGCAAAGCCATCCCGCAAGCGAGCCGGCGGATCGCCTCGAACGCCGCGCCCGCCGGGGCGGTCGCGGCGAGCGCGCAGGGGCCGGTGAAGCCTGCGTTGATCCCGGCCGGCGACCTGCAGATCCTCGGCCTGCTGTTCAAGACGCCCGCGTCCGCCCCGGAGGTCTCCGCGGCCGACCTCGAGTCCGCCTCGGCGCGCGAGATCGTCACGGCGCTTAAGACCCTGCCGCTCGACGGGAAATGGGGCCCGCGCCTGCTCGACGCGCTGCAGCCGGCCGAGCGCGCGGTGGCCTCGCGCCTGCTCGGCGACGAGCTCGGTTACGACGACCCCGCCGCGACCTTGCGCGCGCTCGTCGGCAAGCGCCGCACGCAGCGCCGCTTGAAGGAGCTCGAGCCTCTGGTTTTGTCGGGAAACGCACCGGTGGATCCGGGGCTGCGCGATGAGTACCATCGGCTGGCCGCGGAATTGAAGGGCACCAAGCGCTAGGCGTAAGGAGAGACATGGCGATTCAGACGAGTCAGGCGATGAAGAACTTGATCGGCCTCGGGAAGGAGCACGGCTACCTGACCCTTGAGGAGATCAGCCGCACCGTGTCGGCGGCCAACATGAAGTCGGAGGAGATGGACGAGCTCATGACGGCGCTCGAGGATCTCGGCATCGAGGTCGTCGACCGCAAGAAGCCGGCCGCCGCCGCCGCGCCCGAGCGCGGCCGCGAGCGCTTCTCCGAGGACTGGGGCGGCAGCTCCGACATCTCCAACTCGATCCGCATGTACCTCTCCGAGATGGGCCGCGTGCCCCTGCTCAACCGCGAGGAAGAGGTCACCTTGGCCCGCAACGTCCGGGAGCGCGAGAAGGAGCTCCGCATGCTCGTCCTCGAGTCCCCCGTCACGATGCGCGAGATCCGCTCGTGGGAGACCTTGATCGAGGCGCAGGAGATGACGCCGAAGGAGCTGATGCCCCGCGGCCGCAAGACCAACGCCGAGCTCTCCGGCATGCGCCGCAAGATGAAGTCCGTCGCGCAGTTTATCACGAAGGCCGAGAAGCAGATGGCTGCGCTGCGCCAGAAGCTCCTGCCGCAGAACCTGAAGCCGCAGCGCAGGATCAAGCTGCAGAAGAAGATCGAACAGATCAACAAGCTCGTCATCGCGCGCATCCTGAACCTCAACCTGAACCAGGACAAGATCAAGCGCCTGACGAACAAGATCAAGAACCTCGCGGGCAAGATCGAGGAGTGCCGCGACGAGATGGAGCGCTACCAGCGGCGCTACGGCTGCTCGCACGAGGAGCTGAAGTCGTACTTCGCCGCGCTCAAGAAGGGCAAGATGCGCCCCGAGGCGTTCCGCGCCAAGACCGGCTACGCCCCGACCGCCGTCGAGGCCGCGATGGAGAACATGGAGGTGGTCGTCGACCGCATCGACCGCATCCAGAACACGCTGCCGATCCCGATCGACCGCTTCCTCGAGCTCAACGACAAGATCATCCGCCTCGAGGACACCATCCTCGAGGACAAGCTCAAGCTGATCAAGGCCAACCTGCGCCTCGTCGTCTCGATCGCGAAGAAGCACGTCAACTCGAACCTGGAGCTCTCGGACCTCATCCAGGAAGGCGGCTTGGGCCTCATGAAGGCCGTCGAGAAGTTCGAGTACAAGCGCGGCTTCAAGTTCTCGACCTACGCGACGTGGTGGATCCGCCAGTCGATCAACCGCGCGATCGCCGACCAGGCGCGCACGATCCGCATCCCGGTCCACATGAAGGAGCTGATCAGCAAGCTCACGAAGGTGACCCGGCGCTACCGCCAGGAGTTCGGCCGCGAGCCTTCCCTCGAGGAGTACACGCGCTCCCTGCATATCAGCATGGACAAGGTGAAGAACGTCCTGAAGATCATGCAGGAGCCCGTCTCGCTCGCCACGCCGATCGGCGAGGACGAGGATTCCTACCTGGAGGACTTCATCGAGGACAAGACGACGGCCGCGCCGTCGAACACGGCGTCCTCCTTCCTGCGCAAGACCGAGATCGAGAAGGTGCTCTCCTCGCTGACCGACCGCGAGGCGAAGATCATCAAGCTGCGCTTCGGCATCGACTCCGGCTACCCGCGCACGCTCGAGGAGGTGGGCCGCATCTTCCGCGTCACCCGCGAGCGCGTCCGCCAGATCGAGGCCAAGGCCATCCGCAAGCTGCGCCACCCCTCGCGCAGCAAGGGCCTGCGGGACTACCTCGATTAGCATGCGCCGCCGTCAGCACCGCCATCCCGCCCTGGAAGCCGCGGTCTTCGCGGCGGCTCTCCTGCTGGCCGCCTTCGTCGGGCGGGAGTTGTGGCTCCGGCGCGCGGCGGCGCCGTCCCCGGAGGCGCCTTCGGCGGCCGCGGAGCCCGCCGCGCTCAACCCCGACAAGCCGCCGCTGCCCTCGATGACCTCTCCCGGGCGGACCGAGACCGCGGTGACCGCGGTGCCGTCCATCAAGCTCTCGCGCGTGCAGCGCCGCAAGCCCAAGCCGGCCGCGGTCCCCGCCCCGAGGTAAGGCGGCGCGCTACGCGCCGGGCTTGGGCGCCACGGCGCGCGCGACGGCCTCGCGCAGGCCGGCCGGAGTGAAGGGCTTCTGGAAGAAGCCGGCGACCTGAGGCATCGCCTCGAAGAGGGGGCGCATGTCGCCCTTGGCCGTGACGACGAGGATCGGGACCTTGCCGGCGCGGGGATGTTCGCGCAGCGCCGCCGCCACGCCGAAGCCGTCGAGGACCGGCATCATCACGTCGAGCAGGATGAGGTCCGGAAGCTCCGCGGACGCGTCGTCGGGGGCGACTCCGAGCTTGGCGAGCGCCTCGCCCCCGTGGGAGGCGTCGGCGACCGTGTGGCCGACCTTCTCCAGCACCGCGCGCATGAGCAGGACGAGGGTGGGTTCGTCGTCGACGATCAGCAGCTTGGCCATGGCCTATCTTTGCGGCCGCAGGAGGTCGCGCAGGTAGTCGGCGGCGATGTCCTTCGCCCCGAGGCCGAGCGCGATCGCGACGGCGAGGCCGATCGAGCCGATGAAGATCTGCACCGTCGGGATGAGGATCTGCGGGCGCACGCCGAGCTGCTCCAGGGCGATGACCCCGGAGGCGCCGATGGCGACGGCCTGCGCGGCGACCGCGACGAAGGACCCGCCGCGGATCGAGTTGGCCGACGCCGCGTTGCGCAGGATGTGCGCCAGCAGGCGGCCGAACAGCAGGCCTCCGAAGAGGATGAGCACGGCGGCGATCAGCGAGGGGAGCACCCCCACGAAGCGCTCGAGGAGCTCGGACACGACGGTCATGTTCACGGCGTTGGCCGCGGACACGATGAACAGGAAGAGGATGAACCAGTGCGCGACCCAGGCGAGCACGAAGGTCGGGGACTTGCCGAGGCCGAGGCGGGACAGCACCTCGTTGATGCCGACCTTGCAGGTGTGGTCGTCGAGGCGGAGCTTGCCGAAGGACGCCTCGATCAAGGTCCGGACGGCGCGGGCCAGGAACATCCCGACCAGCAATAAGAGGAGGGCGGCCGCGAGGGTCGGGATGGCGCCGGCGAACCGGTCATAGGCGCCCAGGAACGGGTCGACGAACAGGCGGACGAGGTTCTGTCCCATGAGGCGATTCTAGCATGTTCCTCCATATTGGTTTCTTGTGACCGAAACAGCGTTGACAGGTGACGAGCCCCAGGCTATACTTGGCTAACTTACATGAGCCTTGAATTCCAGCAGGCCGAGCCAAGGAATTCACGGACCGGGAGACGCGCGGCGTTCGCCGCCGTCCTTCTGGCCGCCTTCTTCCGCGCGGCCGGCGCCGGGGCGGTCTCCATCACCTCCGCGGACGGCAAGGTCCTCTTCCTGAAATCAGGCTCCTACACCTGGGCCCAGGTGTCGAGCGGCCAGGTGCTCGCCCCCGGCGACCAGCTCAAGACGGCCGGCGGCGCGCGCGCGACGGTGACGTTCGACGACGCCTCCCGCGTCGACCTCAGCCCCGGCTCGTCGTTCACCCTCAAGGAAGCTTCGCCCGAGGCCAGCGGGATGGAGCTCAAGCTCGGGTCGCTGAAGGCGTGGATCTCCAAGAGCCTCAACCGCCGCTTCCAGGTCCGCACCCCGACCGCCGTCTGCTCCGTCCGCGGCACCGAGTTCGGCGTGGACGTCGACGGGTCCGGCGACACGCGCGTGCAGATGTTCGGCGGCCTGCTCGCCGTGGCCGACAAGGCCGGCAACGAGGTGCTCATCAAGGACCGGGACAGCGTCAGCGTCACGAGCGAGGGGCTCGGGCGCGTGACCGACGCCGGGACGCGCGAGGAGCGCGGCGACTCCGAGGCCCGCCAGGCCGCCAAACGCGAGGTGGACCTGCGCATGAGCAAGGAGGAGGTCCAGGCCGCGGCCGCCGAGGAGAGCAAGCTCTCGGAGTTCCAGGAAGGCAAGGCGATCATCGACGTCAACGGCAACCGGGTCCGCATCGAGGAGTACATCGTGCGCCCCGCCGCCGACCAGTTCAAGCTCGTGGTGCTCAACGAGCGCGACACCCGCTTCGACTACTTCTTCTATCAAGGAACCTTCAACCAGGCGCTGCCGACGGACATGTCCGTCGCCCTCCGCCAGATCACGGGCTGCCTCGACGCGGCGTGCTCCTACTTCCTGACCTCCTACCGGACCGGGCGCTCGAACACCCAGGACAGCATGCTCGAGGTCGCCAGCGGCGGGCACCAGGTCGATATCAACAACAACGCTGTCGGCGCGGTGGACGACGTCGCCGCGGCCTACGATCCCGCGACCGCCACCTTCATTCCCCTGGCGACGGGCCGGTCGTTCTACCAGACGCTCTTCGACAACTACAACCTCACCTTCAACGGCGTGAGCCACCAGAGCTGGGCCGGCGTGAACATCCAGAACATGGAGAACGGGCAGGCGCTCGCGCCCGTCTTCACGAACGTGACCACCGTGCAGAATGCCCCTGGCTGCGCGCCGCCGGACTGCACCTACAACGAGATCGGGGAAGGCGTTTTCCATGACGTCGTTTACGCGGCCAACGGCGACGGAAGCGTCTGGGAGAAGTACGACAGCTACGTCATCAATGACCTCGGCAAGATCGCCAAGGCGAGCGACTTCGCCGCGACCAGCTTCGGCGGCCAGTCGTTCAAGCAGACCTTGCTGGGCTGGAATTTCCAGACCATCGTGACGGCCTCCGAGTTCGGCGGCCGCAAGATCGACCTCGTCGTCGAACCCAAGATCTTCATCCAATCCGGCTTGATCCCGTGATCGTGCATTCGTGATAAAACCCCTCTTCTCCTGCGTGGTACTGCTCGCCGCCGCCCTCCCCGCTTCCGCGGTCGAGTGGACGCCCGTGCTCAACGGGTCGGTGTCGGGCGGCCAGTACTTCTTCCAGGGCCAGCGGGGGAACCTGGGCGGCAACGCCGCCCTCACCGCGGCGGGGCTCGTCAAGCTGAGCGAGCGCTGGAGCCTCCTGCCGATGTACAACGGCTCGTATCGCGGGACCAAGGGCGTCGACGACGGCGTCGCCTCCGGGACCTTGTTCCAGCAGCAGATGGACCATACGGTGTCGATGACCGGGATCCGCAAGCTCGAGGAATCGACCTGGCGCGTGAAGCCCTCCGCCGGCTACAAGCGGGAGTTCCTCAAGGAGACGCGCGACGAATCCTGGGGCCGCGGCCTCTTCGACTACGAGAAGATCTCGGCCGGCGTCGAGTTCGAGAACATGTATAAGGAACCGTTCTCCCTGCGGGCGGGCCTCGACGCGTTCCGGGTGCGCTTCCCGAGCTACGAGTCGCTGGAGTCGCGCTCGGGCACGGACCCGTTCGGCAACCCGCTCGGCCGCGAGCTGGCCTCGAAGCACGTGCTGGACACCTACAACTGGCAGGCCTCCGTGTCCGGGACCCGCCCCTGGCCCTTCGAGGAGCCCAAGTATGTGCTCTCGGGCTCGTACTCGCTCCTTTATAAGGACTTCCTGGATCAGCGCATCGTGCAGACCGATGGCCAGTTCCAGGATACCGGCCGCAAGGATTTCCTGCAGTCCTTGGGCGGCTCGATCATGCGGCCGATCCCGATGCGCGTGTTCGACGGCGACGGGCGCCTCGATCTGAGCATGGCCATGAGCTTCTCCTACAACCGCTCGAACCAGAACACCTTCGACGCGACCTTCGCCCGCTTCCTCGGCGACTCGTACAGCTACTGGACCTTCGGCGCGGGGCCCGCGGCGGTCCTCTCGTGGGGGGACAAGAAGGCTCCGGCGTGGACCTCCGCCTCCTTCCGCTGGAACCGGCAGAGCTATCTCGGCCGCCTCGTCCAGGACGAGGTCGGCGCGTACGGCTCGGCGAAGCAGAAGCACGACCGCTACACCTTCTCGCTGGGCTACGGCTATCCACTCGCGCCCAAGCTGACGCTGACCTTCCGCACCAACATCCTGTGGGCCGCGTCGAACCACAAATATCAGAAGAACTACGCGTACGCGTACCGCGCGATGAACTATCTCATCGGAGTGGCGTACGAATACTAGATGTCGGGAACAGCTTCGCAATGTGACGGATATCACCTGGCAACATCCTTAATAAGGGTATATACTCAGCGTTAGCCGACGTGCCGCATCACGGAACACCGAGACCGTGACCACCGAGAACCGCCGTATTCCGTTCGAGCCGCGCGCCGTCCTCGCAGCCCTAGGGCTGGCGTTGGCGCTTTTGCCGTCGGCTGCGAACGCCGGCCTCCTCCCTCGCCTCAGCAGCACCACGCACACGGCCGGCCTCGACGACGTCGCCCTCGCCGTGGCGCGCGACGGCAACGGCAGCCTCTTCGCGGTCGGCTACTCGAGCGCCACCGGCCAGGGCAAGAACATCTGGGTCAGCCGCTGGAACGAGTCGAGCCTCACGCTCGTCTCCAGCATGACCTTCAACGGCACGGCCAACGGCAACGACACGGCGCAGGCCGTGGCGGTGCAGCCCTCGGGCGAGGTCTTCGTGATGGGCGTCTCGTCGAAGGCCGGCCAGGGGCCCAGCCTCTGGATGGGCAAGTTCACGAACTCCCTGGCGTTCGTCAGCAGCAACACCTTCCCGATCTCGATCAACCCGGGGATCGTCTACAAGAAAGGCCTCATCGTCGCCCCCGGCGGCGGCAACCTCTTCCTCGCCGCCGACACGACGATCGCCGGCCCCGGCGAGAACCGGATACTCCTCGCCGAGGTGTCGCCGAGCCTCGCCATCGTGTCGAGCACGACCTTCTTCAGCGGCTTCAACAGCAACTTCGGCTTCGCCGTGGCCCACGACGGCGCCAACCTCTTCGTCGCCGGCTCCGTCGCCCCCGCGGCGCTGACCTCGAACAACACCTTCGTCGGGAAGTTCGGCTCCTCCCTCGTCTTCATCGCGAGCGCGACCGTGGCGGGGGCGGGCGGGAACAGCGACGAGCTGCGCGACGTCGCGATCGGCTCCGACGGCAACGTGTACGTCGCGGGCTACATGAACAACGCCGGCGTCGTCGCCGACCTGTACGTCGCCCGTTACAGCCCGAGCCTCGCCTTCCTCAACTCGACGTCCCTCCCCGGCCCTGGGACCACCAACGCCCACGCGAACGCCCTCGCCCTGACGAACGACCGCGTCTACGTCGCGGGGAACATGCAGGCGGCCGGGCAGGGGAACAACGCCTGGCTCGGGGAGTTCGACTACAGTCTGACGCTCCGCTCGAGCTCGACGCTCAACTCGGGCGGGACGAACTTCGACGAGCTGTGGGGTGTGACGCTCGACCAGTCTAACCGGAAAGCCTACGCGGTCGGCACCGTGACCGATCCGACGCCGAAGGCGTTGATCGCCAAGTACAAGATGCCGGGCCCGGGCAACGAGTTCCTCGCGACGGTCGTCTCGACCGCGCCCGCGTCCGTCGACGGGACGAGCCTGGACGTGCCCGTGCTTTACGCCGACCTGATCGGATATCCGAGCCCCGCCGGCCTCGGGACCTTCACGCTGAACCTGTTCGGCGACGTCCCGTCGAGCCTGTTCACGGCGGCGATGTGGCGCGACAACGGCGACGGCTCCTTCAGCCCGGCGAGCGACGTCTTCGTCGCCTCGGTCACGTTCCAGCCCCCGGGCGGCGGCCTGCCGGCGCGCGCGATGCTCAACGCCTCGGGCGAGCCGGCCGTCGTCTCCGCGCGCTACCATTTCGCGGTCCACTTCAACGGCGTGCCGTCGGGCCGGAAGGTGCAGTTCGGCTTCCAGCTGGGGGCCGATTTCGGCGCGTCGCCCAACGATCTGGCGCTGCCCGCCCTCTCGGACCAGATCCTGGTGCGCCAGCGGCTGTTCGCGAACCCGAGCAACGGCGTCTTCAACTATCCCGCGCCGTCGGCCGGCGCCGCCAACAGCGGCGGCCTCGACACCGGGATCTTCGTCCAGGTCGGCCAGCGCGTCCACGGCGAGATCGAAGCCGGCGACACGTGGAACGTCCCGGGGGCCGTGTCCGCCGACGGCTCGGCTCCGACCGGCGGCCTCAACGCCGGCTTCAACCGAGGTCTTCTCGTCGGGCGCATCGGCTCGGGGGCGTGGTTCCCGATGGGCCAGTCGTCGACCATCACCGCGACCTCGGCCGGCTCCCTGTACGTCGCTCCCAACGACACGGATTACACCGACAATTCCGGCTACGTCCGTGCTTCGTTCGAAGTCCTGCCGTCCACGATCTCGAAGCGCTGGCTCGGCGGCACCTTGGGCTTCGAGACCAGCGCCGACATCAATCAGAACTGGGTCGGCGGCCGGCCGTCCTACGGCGAGAACGTGGCGTTCGACTCGAGCGCCTACGACTGCGACTGGAACCTGTCCAACGTGTCCCTGGCCTCTCTGTCCGTCTCGACGGCTTATGCGGGGACGATCCGCCTGATCCAGCCGCCGTACCAGAACAGCAACCGGCTGACGGTGGACGGCGACGCGGAGATCCGGGGCGGCCTGTTCAGCGTCGGCAAGGCCTCGTTCTCGCAGACGAACTCCTTCGCGGTGAAGGGCAGGCTCGTCGTGCGCGACACCGCGACGATCGACCTGAGCGACGGCCGGCTCGAGCTCGGCGTCGGCGCGGAGGTCCGCGCGGGCGCGCTCCTTCGGGCCTCCGGCACGTCCTCGATCTGGAGGATGATCCCCTCTCAGGCCTGGTACCTCCGCGTCGATCAGGCCACGGTCAACGTGACCGCGACGTCGATCAGCCTCGACGGCGTCGACTTCGTCGACTTCATCAACGCCACCGTCCTCTCCTTCGACAACGCGAGCATCACCACGAACCTCACGTCGACCTCTCCGTACGTGCGGTTCACGGCGTCGTCCCCCGTCGCCTATACTTTCAACAAGTGGGATTCCGGCTCGTCTTCCCGCAACCCCGGCGTCAACGCCGCGGGCGTCGTCGCGGGCTCGACCATCGTCTTCAACGACTCCGTCGGGATCGCCGGCACCAGCTTCGGCTCGACGAAGACTCAGGACCCGAACGGCGTCGTGCGCTGGCTGCCCGACGGCGGCGGCGCCCCCGGCTCGATCGGCGGCACTTTGTCCGGACCCGCCGGAAGCTACATGGTCATGGCCTCGACCTCGCCGAACGGGCCGTCCAGCACCGGTCTCGGCGGCGGAGGCTCCACCACCGTGAGCCCCGGCGGCTACTCGGTCCTCAGCCTGCGCGCGCCCGGCACCTATTACCTGTTCGCCTACCAGGAAAGCGGCGGCAACCGGATCCCCTTCACGCCGGCCGGCGGCTTCGGCCACCCGGGCAATATGATCTCCGAGCCGGTGTTCATCCCCAGCGGCGGCACGCCGGGCGGCATCAACATCACCGTCGAAGACTGGGGCGAGATCGGCGGTTCCTTTAATAATCAGTCGAACCAGGCCGGACCGGCGCTCGTCGAGACCTGGGTCGGGCAGCCGAATCTGTCGGCCAGCACGCGCCAGGCGCGCGGCCTGGCCAATCCCGGCTACGCGATCCTGACGAAGGCGACGTCCCCGGTCACCGTGTTCGCCTTCATCGACGCGAACGGCAGCGGGGCCTGGGACGTGTTCGAGGCGTCGACCTCGGTCACCGGCGTCAACGTGAACCCGGTCTCCCAGACCTTCGTCGGCAACTTCGGCATCTTCGGCGGCGACGCGGCGCCCGGCGGCTCGGTGACGCTCGCCACTTCGGCCGTCCACCGCGGCGCGGTCGGCTCGTCGGGCGTCAACGCGATGATCCGCGCGCGCCTGACGGCGTCCGGCGGCTCGGCTCAGCTCTCCGCGCTGCGCCTGACCTACCAGGGCGGACCGCTCCCGAACCCCGGCTCGTCCTTCAGCGTGTGGGCGGACGACGGCGACGGGCTCTTCAACATGATGTACGACCTGCAGCGCGGGTACGCTCCGATCTTCACTCTCGGCCCGAGCACGTACACGGTCAGCTTCTGGCAGCCGGCGTTCCTGCCCTCCGGCGCCTCCAAGGACTTCTTCATCGCGCTCGACTTGGGCGGCAGCGCGCTTCCTCCGGGCTCCACCGCCGGCATCCTGATCGAGTCGGCCACGAGCTTCACCCTCTCGATCGGGACCTTCTCGGTCACCCCGAACTTCCCGGTGCAGACCGGGGCCCTGCCGATCATGTCCTTGGTCCGCGCCAACGAGACGGCGACTCCCGACCTGCAGGGCGGCGCGGGGACGGGCTCCTACTTCTTCCCCGGCCAGATGATCTCGGTGATCTCGACCGGCTCCTGGCGCACCGGCCCGTCCGACTCGGCGACGGGTCCCGGCGGCGCGCCCGGCACGACGGGCCTCAACACCGTCCTTCCCTCGGCCAACCTCGGCGAGCTGATCGGCCGGACCCAGGCGGGCGCGAGCTACTCCTCGCCGTGGGTCCGCATCGGCGCCTCGAGCGCTCCCTTCCCGTCGCCCGGCGACGGCGAGCTGCGCCTGGCGATGAACGACTTCGTCGGGGCCTACTCCGACAACTCGGGTGAGGTCTTGGCCGGCTTCACCGCCTCGGGCTCCAGCGTCGGCGCGATCTCCGGCCAGGTGTTCTACTCGACCCCGGTCGCCGGCACGCTCACCGTCACGGCGCGGCTCAACGGCACTACGCCGAAGAACTCGACGAGCTTCGGCGTCGCGGCCTCCTCGTCCTATCCGTTCTGGATCAACAGCCTGCCCCCGGGCGAGTACGATCTCGCGGTCGCGCACGGCTCGAACTCCAATTTCGGCGTGAGCGTCCAGAAGGTCCAGGTCCAGGCGGGCGCGACCTCCTACCTGGACGCGACGATGTACCAGAGCTCGGGCGGCATCAGCGGCTCGATCGTCTACGGAGGAGTGCTCGGCCAGGGCAACTTCAGCGTCGGCGTGGCCACGGTCACCGACTTCACCGGCCGGGTCGAGTTCTTCGGCGGCACCCAGCTGGCCGCGGCGGGCCCCTTCTCGTTCGTCGGCCTGCCCTCCCCGGCCACCTATTACCTCGTCGCCTATCGCGACGGGGACTGGAACGGCAAGCCCAGCGGTCCCGAGCCCCTCGGCTATTACGGATCCGCCGGCGGCGGCCTCAGCACCTTGCCCGCGTTCCTTGCTCCGATCTACGTGCCCAGCTCCGGAACCGTCTCGGGCATCAACGTGACCCTTCAGGACATGGGCTCCATCGAGGGCTCGGTGACCCTCCAGGGGGGCGCGACCGGCACCATCGTCGTCGAGACCGGGCGCGGCGTGCCCGGCTCGCCCGGCTACGAGACCGAGAACCGCGTCATCGTCCCGATTTTCGGCGTCGTCCCGCCCGCCGGACTCCCTTATACCCTCCATCTGCTGCGTCCGGCCACCGGCTACAGCGTGTTCGCTTTCCTCGACAAGAACTTCGACGGTCAGCCCTCCGCCGGCGAGGAGCAGATGACGGCGCTGTCCACCGTCTCGGTGCCCTCAGGCGGGCGCGCCCGCTTCGACTTCGCGCTGAACGTCCTGGCGCCCCCGGCGGCGCCCGCCTCGTTCCAGGCGGCCGCCTCGGCGCCCTCGGTGCGCTTCGACTGGAACCTGGTCCCCGGCGCGGCCGGCTATCAGCTGCGCCGCGCGGACAGCTCCGTGTTCACCTCGCTCGGCGCGTCCGTCAGCTACTACATCGACGCCCTGCCGGCCAACACCTCCTCGCAGATCCGTTCGATCACCGCGTTCAACGGCAACGGCACCTCGGCGGCGGCCGCGCTGTCCCAGGCCGTCTATACGCTGGCGGCGATCCCCGGCAACCCGGTCCCGGACCCGGTCGGAGCGACGAGCGCCGTCGTCTCCTGGAGCGGGGCGAACCCCGCGGGCACGGTGTACGAGCTGACGCGCTCGACCGTGATCGCCGGCGCGTCGGCGCGCGTGTACCTCGGCTCCGGGACCTCGGTGTCCGGCCCGCTGGCCCCGGCCTCGACCTATTTCTGGACCGTCCGCGCGCTCGACGGCAACGGCCTGTTCTCCGCCTTCAGCGGCGCCGGCTCGACGGTGACCTTGCCGGCGACCGGCCCGTCGCTGTCCGGCGGCCTCTACTACGGCGGCGCCCAGACCGCGGGCGGCCGCGGCTTCGTCATCGAGGCCTCGACGAGCCTCGCGACCTTCTACCCGCGCGCGTCTTCGGCGGCCCTGCCCGGCGCCCTGCAGCAGCCCTGGTACCTGCCCGTGCCCGCGGGCACGTATTTCGTGCGCGCGTTCGTCGATCTCGACGGCAACGGCGCCCTCCAGCCGGGCGCCGATCGCGGCGTCGTCGGGTCGAGCGTCGTGGCCGGCTCCCCGGTGACCGGGGTGAGCTTCGCCGTGTCCGTCGACACCGTGCCTCCAGGCCCGCCCGCCGGCGTCGTCGCGGTCCCCGGCTTCAACAAGATCACGCTGACGTGGGTGCCGCCGACGAAGAACGCCAACGGGACGAACCTCATCGACTTGGCCGGCTACGCGGTGTTCCGGGCCACGTCCCCGACCGCGCCGTTCGCGTCCCTGACCCCGGCGCTGCTGTCCACGGGCACGGCCTCGTTCGTCGACGGCCTTCCGATCCCCGGCATCCCCAACATCTACGTCGTGCGCGCCCGCGACATCGGCGGCAACTCGTCGGCGCCCTCCGGCGCGGTGTCGGCCGCGCCCTCGTCGGGCGGCTCCATCTCCGGCCAGATCCGCAGCTTCAGCGCGGCGGCGGCCGGCCAGTACCGGGTGCGCCTGAGCCTCTCTCCGTCTCCCTCCGCGCCGAGCGTGGCCGAGGCCGCGGTGTCGAGCTACACCTTCACGGGCCTGGCCGACCGGACCTACTACCTGCGCGCCTTCCGCGACGTCAACGGCAACGGCGTCGAAGACCCCCTGACCGAGCCCGCCGGCACCTTCGGCGGACTCAACCAGCCTTTCCCGATCGCGATCATCAACGGCAACGCGGTGTCCGGCGCCGACGCGACGATCTGCGACCGCTCGCCCTTGGCCCCGCCGTCCGTCGCCGGCAGCCTGAGCGCGGCCGGCTGCCCGGCTCTCGACAAGGGCCCCGGCTTCGTGACCAGCCTGTACGCGCTCTCGGTCGGCGGCGGAGTCGCGGGCTCGTTCGGCGTCGGCACCCAGGTCAACCTGGCCGTGTCCACCGAGACGCTGTTCGCGACCGACCTCATCCTCCTCGGGCCGGACGGCAACATCGTCGCCCGCGACAACCGCGTCGGCGGCGCCAACCTCTCCACGACCTTGAACGCGCCCGGCATCTACCTGGCCGAGCTGACCAGCTTCCAGTCCGGGGTGTTCGGCAGCTTCCGGCTCAACATGCGCCTCGAGGGCGGCTACGCCGGCGTCATCGGCGGCTCCGTGACCTACACCGGCGCCCGGACCGGACTGGTCTACGCCCAGCTGTACAACTCGCCGAGCGCGCAGTCGGTGCCGATCCTGACCTCGACCTCGAGCGCCGCCCTGCCGCTCTCCTACTCCTTCCCCGGGCTTCCCGACGGCGCCTACTACGTGCGCGGTTTCCGCGACTCCAACGGCAACGGCGTGCGCGACGCCGGCGATCCCTCGGGCCAGTACGGCGTCGCGGCCAGCTCGGCCCTGCCGGTCCAGGTCGCGGGCGGCCAGGCGGTCGGCGGCCCGTTCCACGTGGCGCTCGCCGACCCGGCGGTCGGCGTCGTCCGCGGCGCGGCGCTCTACGAGGGCACCGTCGGCGGGGCCCTGCGCGTCGAGGCCGGCCGGCCCGCCTGCCCGGGCTGCAGCTCGATCGGAGAGGTCGTCGTCTTCACCACCGTCGCCGCGGGCAGCGTCTACACCTTGCCGTTCGTGCCCGCCGCCACCGATTACGTGATCCGGGCCTTCGTCGACGCCAACGGCAACGGGCGCTCCGACGCGCTCGAGTCGTCGATCTCGACCTTCCCGATCACGGTGTTCGTCAACGCGACCTCGACGATCAGCCTGATCGTGCAGGACGGCGGCTTCGGCCAGGCCGGCGCGGCGGTCGTGGTCGGCACCGTGTCCTACTCGGGCACGGCCGCGGGCCCGGTCATCGTCGGCATCTCCCGCGACCCGCAGTTCCGCAGCGTCGACTACCTCCTGACTTTGCCGGCGACCGGCTACTTCGAGCGCTCCGGCCTGCTGGGCGACACGACGTACTACATGGCCGGCTTCATCGATTCGAACCTCAACAACAGTCCCGACGAGGCCCTCGGCGAGCCCGCGAACGCCGGCTCCCTGGCCTCCTACGGCGGGGCGGTCAGCTTCGACAACCCGCCCCAGATCTTCGTGGCCGCGACGGGCGCGACGGGGGTCAAGCTGAACCTCTCCGACCCGCCCAACGGCTCCGTCCAGGGCGTCGTGCGCTACGCCGGGTCCGCGTCGGCGTCGAACTTGATCGTGCAGGCGTATCCCGCGGCCGCGACGGCGGGCTTCTGGAAGCCGGCGACCCAGGTCATCCCCCGCGCGGTCGGCGTGAGCACCTACGCCTACACGCTGTCCTACCTCTCGGCCGAGAGCTATTACGTCAACGCCTTCGTCGACTCGAGCAACAACGGCTGGCACGACTTCGGCGAGCCGTTCGGCAGCCGGCCGCCCGTCGCCGTCTCGAGCGGCGCGAACGCCTTCCCGGTATACGGCGCGAACGTCGAGATATTCGACCCCGGCTCGCTCGGGCCGGCGCTGACCGCCGGCCGCATCCGCGGCGAGATGATCTATTTCGGGACCCAGGCCGGCCCGCTGTACGTCCGCTTCTTCAACAACCCCGACCGTCTCGGCGCGCCGGTCTACACCTTGCGCGTGCCGGCCACGGGCCTGCCGGCGGCCGGCTCCGGCGAGTTCGACTTCGACCGCCCGAACCTGCCTTTCGAGACCTATTACCTCGACGCCTTCCGCGACCCGAGCGACTCCGGCGTCTACAATCCCGCGGCCCACGCGTTCGGCAAGATCAACCAGGGCCAGGCGGTGATGCTCACGCAGGAGCGGCCGGACCGCTACGTTTTCGGCGGCACGATCTCCGACCCGGGCCAGGGCGGCAGCGTCAACGCCTTCACCGGCTCCTTCGCCGCGCCCGGGGGCGCCCGCTTCGACGGCGGCGCGACCGACCTCGGCGCGATCGTTCAAGTCGATTCCACGACTTCTTACGGGCCGCAGCCCATCGTGCTCGGCATCACCGCGCAGAACGGCGGCGTCGAGGGCTGGGGCGTGCGCTACAGCTCGACCGGCGTCCTGCTTTCCTCGGCGGTGGTCTCGACCGGAGACGATCTCACGATCGGCCAGTTCGCCATCGGTCCGGCCAGCATTTTCCTCCCCGGGCGCATCGAGACCCCCGGCACGAACAGCTCGACGGCGACGCTGACCGAGTACGATTCCGCCTTCGCTCCGCTGAATTACGTCGAGTACGCGAACTACCAGGGCCTGGACGGGGTGACGTACAACGGCGGCTACATCTACGCGGCCTCGCGCTACCTGCCGACCAACGAGGTCCGCGCCCTCAAGATCAACGCGGGGACCCTCGCCGTCCAGTTCAGCGGCGCGTTCTCCAACCCGGTCTCGTGCTCGGGGGTATGCTACACGCGCGTGCAGGGCTCGGTCCTGAGCCCGGACGCGCAGACCTTCGTCGTCTACGGGATCGTCAACCAGCAGGGCGACGAGGATCGCGGGCTGCACTTCCTGCTCAAGTTCGATACGGGGATGAACTTGATCTCCTCGAAGGACGTCACCTCCGTGGGGGCCCCCGCGAGCGGGGGCGTGAGCATGGCTCTCGACAACTCGGGCGCGCTGTACCTCGCGTTCTCGTCCGACGGCGACACGGCGCGAACCTACAAGTTCGACGTGTCGGGCGCGGCGATCGCGCAGACCGGCTCCGCGGCGTACGGCCCGATCAAGGTCCACTTCAGCGAGGGTCTGGGCAGCATCAAGCTCGATCCGGCCACCGGCCACTTGTTCGAGGTCTGGGAGAGCACGAGCGGAGCCGGGGACTACCTCCTGCTGCGTTACGACCAGTCGCTCAACCTCGTCGGGCAGCGCACCTTCGACGGCTTCGACAACGCTCACGAGGACACGGGCCTCAGCCTCGCGGTCTACAACTCGTCGACCGTGTTCCTGACCGGCGCCGTCGACAACGGCCAGAACCTCGACTGGGGCACCGTCCGCCTCAACGGCAACGCGAGCGGCGCCGCGAGCGGCGCGGGCTCGCCCGTCGCGATCACGACCGCCAACGCGGTCAACTTTATGAGCGGCGCGGCCACGTACGGCGGCACTCTCGTCACCTCCGGCACGGTGCGCATGAGCCTGACCCCGCTGTACGCCGACGTGCCGATCCGCTTCGCGACGGCGCCGTTCGGCGGCTCGTCGCCGTTCCTGTTCAACAACGTCCCGACCGGGGTCTACGACGTGCGCGCCTTCGTCGACCCGAACGGCAACTTCCGGCCGGACGAGGGCGAGCCGATCGGCGCCTCGACGCTGTACGGCATTCCTTTCACCGCGGGCTTCAGCAGCCAGACGCCGGCCATCCCCGTGCAGATGTGCGACCGCCGCCAGATCGCCTTCGGCGTGGACGTCGTCCAGTCCTTCGGCGCCTCGGACTGCACCTCCCCGGACCGCCCGGGCGCGCCTCGCCGCCTGTACACCTTCCGCGGCACCCGCGGCCAGCCGGTGACGATCGCGATGAAGGCGGTCGGCTTCTACGACTCGTACCTCGACCTGTACGGCCCCGACGGCGACTGGCTCGAGTACGACGACGACCGCGGCGGCGACGGGAACGCCTTGATCTCGAACTTCGTCCTGCCCGAGGACGGCGTGTACACGATCGACGCCGGCGCCTACGCCTCCGGCTCCTTCGGCCAGTTCAAGCTGTCCCTGTCGGGCTCGGCGGGCGCGCTCGGCGGCATCTCCGGCCGCGTCAACTACGCCGGCAGCCAGGGCGGCGCGGTCGTCGTCGGCCTGTTCGACTCGCCCGCGTTCTCGAGCAGCACCTCGGCCGGCGGCCTCGTCCTGACCAGCACGCGCGCCTTCGCCTTCAGCAACCTGGCCGTCGGCACGACTTATTACCTCGGCGCCTTCATCGACGTCAACGCCAACCAGGTCCCGGACGCGGGAGAGGACGGCGGCGTGTTCGGCCTCGAGGGCGTCCCCAACCCGATCTTCCTCGCGGCCGGCCAGATCGCCTCGGGCATCGAGATCGGGGTCGTGCCCTCCACCGCCGCGGCGGCCTCGGCGGCCTACGTGACGGGTGCGGCGACCTACGCGGGGACGCGCACCGGCTCGCTCGTGCTCGAGTTCTGGTCCAGCGCCTCGTTCACCGGCCACCCCGTGGCCAGCCGCGTCATCCCGACCGGCGTCGGCTCCTACGACGTCGCGGTCGCCGGCGGCCTGCCTTATTATGTCCGCGCCTTCATCGACGCCAACGGCGACTTCGCGCTGCAGCCCGACGAGCCTCGCGGCGTGTACGGCCCGGCCGGCCAGGGCGCCGAGCAGGTGTACGCCCCGGCCGGTCAGACCTTGGTGGGCATCGACCTGCTCCTCAAGGACCCCGGCCTGGCGGCCAGCGGCGCGATCTCCGGCGAAGGCACGGCGGTCCTGTCCTCCACCTTCGCCGTCTCCGGCCAGCAGGCGACGATCATCGTCACCTACACCGCCGGCGCCAACGGCATCTCCGGCGGCGCCACGGGCGGCCAGGTAGGCTTTACGGCGCCTCCCGGCTTCCCGTTCCCGTACAACTCGCCCGCCGGCTCGAGCGTCACCGTCACGAGCGCCTTCACGACCTTCGGCCCGGTCACCTACTCCGGTCCCTCGGCCTTCGTCAAGCTGACCGGCGCCGGCCTGGCCGCGGGCCAGACGCTGACGATGGTGTGGTCGAACGTCTACATGGCCTGCCAGGTCGGCGCCGCCACCGTCACGGTGTCCGCCCTGAAGACCACCGCCGTCGCGACGGACGTCCCGCAGCCGCTGCTGCTCGGCTCGCCCTCGCTCGCGGTCGTCGCCGGCCCGGCGCGCTTCGTGCAGCTCGACGAGCCCTACTTCTCGGTCAAGCAGGGGGAGTTGTCCGACGTCCGCCGCCTCGAGACCCGCGATCAGTGCGGCTCGCGCGCGTCCGTGACCGCGCCGCTGACCGTGGACCTGCGCTCGACGCGCTTCAACGGGACGAATTTCGTGCCCGACGCCGAGGTCGGCGTGACGACGAGCACCGTGCTCTCGACCGCCGCCGCGGTCGCCGTGAACTTCGCGGTCGGCGAGTCCTCGAAGGCCTTCTACGTGCTCGCCGCGTCCACCGGCTTCAAGAACCTCGAGCTGCACTACAACCTGATCTTCGACACGACCTTCTACTTCGGCGTCAGCGCGATGCCCGCCGACGCCCTGACCGCCGTGTCCGTGTCGACCGCGTCCAACGGCGTGGCCCTGTCGAGCGCGGCGATCGGCCTCGGGCTCAACGGCCAGCCGAACCAGGTCTTCCTGAACTTCACCCTCGGCGACCCGAACCAGCCCTGGCACGTGCTCGTCTCCTCGCTGCCGTTCAAGTCCGGCGAGACGCCCGCGGCGGTCTGGGAGCGCTGGGGCTACGGCCAGCCGAACAAGGGCGAGATCGCCTGGGACGGCCGCTACAGCCCCTGGATCAACGGCGGCGTGCGCGTGCCCAACGGCCTCTACTACGTCCGCGTCGAGGTCGGCGGCGGCGGCGGCGTCAAGGACGACACGATCCGCCTGAGCGTCGCCCTGCCCCAGTTCGCGGGCCGCGCCTTCGACCCCGGCACCGTCCCCAACCCGCCGCTGTCCGGCGTGAACCTTCGCGTGTACGGCCCGACCGGCTACTTCACGGCGACGACCCTCGCCGACGGCTCCTACGTGCTGCCCGGCCTGGGCGCCGGCGCCTACCGCATGAACGTCGGCCGCCCCGACTACGTCGACGGCGCGATCGACCTGACCTTGAACACCGCCGGCGCGGCGACCGCCTTCATCTCGCGCACCGCGGGCCTGCTCGTGTCCTCGAACGCGTCCGGCGGCCTGGACCTGTTCGTCAGCCGCGCGCCGCGCCTGATCGTGGTCCCGTCGCTCGACCCCTCGGTGGCCGCCGCGGTCACCGACCAGTGGGGCAGCCTGCAGATCCGCCCGTCCACCGCCGCCGCCCAGCAGGCGTCCACCATCTACGGCCCGATGCGGCTGAGAGGGGGGACGACGACCTTCGACGACGGCGGCCAGTGGGACTCGGCGACCCAGCAGTTCATCGCCAAGACCTTGCTCGGCTTCAACGTCCCGGTCGGCACCTACACCGTGCTCGCCGACCTGAGCGGCTACTCGCGCTCGACCGGCTCGGCGTACGTCGGCGCCGACGGCGCGCGCCTCGACTTGACGCCCTTCCTGCCGAAGGCCGTCATCACCGGCCAGGTCGGCCTCGGCGTCGGCAACCCCGCGCCCGCCCCGTACGGCCTCGGCGTCGGCATCAGCGCGGTCGCGCTGTCCACCGACATCGCCTCCTCGAGCCTCTCCGGCGGCACCTTCATCCCGGCCGGCTCCACCTACGCGGTGTACTCGATCTCCGGCTTCGACCCCGGCGGCTACATCCTGCGCGCCAACACGCAGGGCCTGAGCGCGGTGACGACCGGCCCGATCGTGGTGGCCGGCACGGCGACGATCACCGGCATGGACTTCCCGGACTTCGGCGCCGGCGCCTCGATCACGGGGACGATCACGGTCGCCGCGCCCAACGGCAGCCGCATCTGGGTCAACGCCTGGTCGCCCGGGTCCTTCAACTTCGGCTCGACGCAGGTCTACGTCAACGGCGGCGCCGCGGCCTACGCCCTGCCCGGCCTCGACGCGGGCGCGACCTACCAGCTCTACGCGAACGTCGACGCCGAGGGGGAGTACGAGGCCGTCGGCGGCTTCCCGCGTCTCGTCGTGCCGCCCGCGACCGACAACTTCACCCTCGCGGCGGCCTCCGGCGTGATCGACGGCCTGATCATGCTGCGCCCGGGCACGTCGGACTTCAACAACGTGACCTTGACCGTGCTCACCATCGCCTCCCTGCGCCCCGACGACGTCGGCCGCACGTTCACCGAGGTCGCGACCGCTTTGCCGAACTTCAGCTGCGGCGGCCTGCCCGCCTCGAACCCGTCCTCGTCGCCGGTCGCGGGCGCCTGCGTCGGGACCGTGTCCTCGGCGACCTTCCGCGTCACCGGCCTCAACACCCAGACGCTCGACGTCCGCTTCCTGCACAAGACGACCGGCCAGTCCTCGCGCCACCCGGTCTCCGCGGTCAACGGCTCGACCTTCTCCGTGGTCTCCGACCTGCGCGGCTCGACGTTCGCGATCTCGGGCTTCCTCGTCAACCAGATCACCGACACGCTCTTCAACACGAACGCGAAGATCCTCGCCAACGCCCCGTACGTCGCGCCGCAGAACTACCCGGCGGGCCTCTCCTCGACGACCGCGCGCGTGACCGCGGTGCGCCAGGAGATCGACTCCTACGGCGTCGCGATCTCGACGGTCTTCAACCCGATCAGCAGCCGCGTCGGCTTCCTCGACGCCTCGGGCGCCTTCACGATCCCGAACTGCCCGAACGGCGTCTACGTCGTGCGCACGACCGACCTGCGCTCGTGCTCGACCTGCGCGGTCATCGCGCCCTCGGTCGGCCGCACCGTCACGGTCTCCGGCGCCGACGTCTCCAGCGTCACCTTGACCGTCTCCAACGGCTACAACGTCTCCGGCACGATCTCCCTCGACGGCGGCCTGCTCGACGCCCGCGTCTTCGAGCTGCGCGTCCTCAACAAGCGCCAGGAGGTCGTGCGCTCGACCGTCGCCTACCTCGGCGACCTCAGCCTCGGCGCGATGTCGGGCTCGGTGGACTACGCCTTCACCAACCTCCCGGCCGGCGAGTTCTACACCCTCACCGTCCGCGGCCAGCTCTTCCCGATCAAGTACGTCGGCCGCCCGCTCAAGTTCCCGGACCCGGCGCTCTCCCCGAGCGGCCTGCAGTCGAACCTGACCGCCCAGAACGTGACGATGCAGCGCGCCGCCTACATCACCGGCCGCCTCAAGGACGGCGGCACGGGCGAGCTCATCTCCGCGTCCAACGCGGGCTGGCTCGCCCCGAACTTCGCGATCGCCGCGACCGCCAACCCGTGGACCGAGGGCGGCTACGTCGTCGCGCCGTCCTCCATCAACAACCGCCCGATCGAGGGCGACGGCTACTTCCGCGTCGGCCCGCTGGTGCCCGACGTCTCCTACGACCTGCGCCTGGCCCAGGCGACCTGGGACCCCAACTTCTTGGCCGCCGGCAGCCAGAACTACGCGCCCGTCACCATCTCCGGCCTCAAGCCGACCCCCGGCGAGATCCGCGACATCGGCATCGTCTCGCTCGGCCAGGGCCAGTCCATCACCGGCGTCGTGCGCTCGACGACCACCGGCCTGCCGCTGGCCAACATCAAGGTCACCGCCCGTCCGTCCTTCGGCTCCGAGGAAGACCTGGTCGTGCAGACCTTCTCCAACCAGCTGGGCGCCTACTCCCTGTGGGTGTCGAGCGCGGTCTCCAACCAGTACAACCTCGTCGCCGCGCCCCGCGACGGCAACCAGGCCAGCGACGGCTTGTACTACGGCAAGGTCGAGCTCACCAACCTGAACCTGCAGACCCAGACCAGCGCCAACTTCCTCCTCACCCCGCTCTCCGTCGTCGTCACCGGTCAGGTCGTCGTCGCCGACGCGGCGACCGGCGGCGCGCTCAGCTATCCGTTCGGCGACAAGCGCGGCTTCCCCGCCGCCGCCATCAACCTCCAGCCGGTCGGCGTCGTCCCGGAGAACCCGCTCGGCGACATCGAGGCGACGACGGTCGAGGGCGGCCTGTTCAGCATCCCCGGCCTCTCCACCGGCGTCTACAAGCTCCACGCGACCAGCCTCGGCTACGCGGTGTACAACGCCACCGTCTCGGTCATCGGCTCCTCCTTCTCCATCTTCACCGGCTCCAACACGGCGGTGAACCCGATCACGCTGACGCGCGGAGCGACCGCCACCGGCCGCATCCTCAAGTCCGACGGCACCTCGCCCAACTCGAGCGAGGTCGTCGGCGTCGCCGCCGCCAACTTCGGCGCGGGCGAGTTCGTCGTCGGCTCCGTCGAGACGGACGCCGTCGCCAAGACCGTCAACGCCTACACCATCTCCGGCTTCAAGCCCGGCATCTCGTACGACATCGTCCTGCTCTCCGGCTCCAACGGCCAGGAAGTCTCCTTCCCGGCCGAAGGCGCGGGCGTCGTCTTCACCGCCTCCGAGTCCACGACCACGAAGACCATCAACCTCACCTACAAGCCGGCCGCCCTGGACTGCCTCGGCACCGCCAAGGCCCTCGACGCCGCCCGCTCGCGCTTCCTCGTCCAGGTCGACTGCCTCAAGCCCCTGCGCCAGCAGACGGCCGCCGACGACGACCTGAGCACCATCCTGACGCTCTCCACCTTCACCGCCGCGGGCGCCGCCCTCGTCTCCCCGAACGGCACCGGCGTCCTCAACAACCCGTCGAACTCCACCAACCGCCGCCTCCTGACGGCGACCTACACGCTGGCGCCCCTCGAGACCCGCTTCTCGATCCGCATCCGCGCCTACGCGGCCGAGGTGGACCCGACCACCGGCGACAACTTCGCCATCGACAAGGTCTTCGACTTCTACGCCGGCCTCGACTCGTCCGCAGACGGCCGCGCCACCAACATCAACGGCGGCAAGGTCGGCATGAAGCCCTCCGCGCAGGACGAGCTGCTCGGCCTCGACGAGCGCTCGGGCATCGATCTGCCCCCCGGCGCCTTCGGCGAGGGGTCCGACAGCCTGGCCGACTCCGGCGTCGTCGCCAACCCGACCACCACGGTCAACGTCTCCATGACCAAGGGCCGCGACCAGGCCCTGGCCAAGGCCCTGAGCGTCGCCACCCTCGGCTACGCGCCCGCCGCCCTCCAGGTCGCCGACGTGCCGTCCGCCTTCCCGGCCGAGATGTGGGCCGCGATGTCCACCTACCGCACCCAGGCCTCCACCACCCAGATCGGCGGCGCCAACCCGATCTCCGCCTTCTACTCCATCTTCCTGCCCGCCGGCATCCGCCACCAGCTCAAGCAGCGCGCCGACCTGACGCTCTCCTACAACCTGGCCGCCTCCACCTCGACCACCGACGACAAGATCCAGGTCTACTTCTACAACGCCGTGCTGGGCCGCTTCGTCCCCGAGACGGTCAACCGCCGCCTCGACACGGTCAACAAGACGATCACCGTCTCCGTCGACCACTTCTCCACCTTCGTCGTCCTCGACTCGACGCCGGTCGCCACCTCCACCGTCTCCTTCGGCGGGGCCGACATCGCCGTCGCCAACTTCCCGAACCCGGCCGACTGCATCACGCACTCCAACATCGCCCGCAACTCCACCCTCTTCGGGTCGGGCGGCGTGCACGCGCCCTTCACCGGCACGATGATCCGCACCTCGATCCCGCTGTCCGGCACGCCGCAGGACCTGAAGATCAACATCTACACCGTCACCGGCGAGAAGATCCGCACCATCGAGCAGGGCCAGGTGCCCGCCGGCCAGACCTACTACACGCCGTGGAACTGCACGAACGATAACGGCCAGACCATCGCCAGCGGCGTCTACATCGGCGAGGCCATCCACGGCGGCCGCCGCAAGTTCTTCAAGATCGCCATCATCAAGGGGAGCGGCCTGTGATATATAGAAACAGCGCCATCCTGATGTTCATGCTCCTTGTGGGGGCGCTGCCCGCGTCGGCCGCCAAGTCGGGGGGGACCTCCGGCGCCCAGTTCCTCAAGCTTGGCTCCGGCGCCCGCGCCGGCGCCATGGCCGACGCCTTCACCGCCGTCGCCGACGACGCCTTCGCCGCCTACTACAACCCCGCCGGCCTGGCCCGCCTCAAGAGCCCGCAGCTCGGCGGCGCGCACTCCGCCCTCTTCCAGGGCGTCAGCTATCAGTCCCTCGCCTTCGTCATCCCGTTCGGCCGCTCCAACGGGCGCGAGCGCATCGAGACCGCCAACAACCGCCATGCCGTCGGCCTCTCCATCTACTACCTCGGAGTGGGCGACATCGAGCGCCGCACCGGCGACTCCACCTTGCCCGTCGGCACCTTCAACTCCGCCGACTCCGCCTACGCCGGGACCTACGCCTACGCCCCCAACGACAACCTGAGCCTCGGCTTCACCGGCAAGTACATCCATCAGTCCATCGACTCCTTCAGCGGCTCCGCGATGGCCGCCGACCTGGGCGTCCTCTACCGGGTCAATCCGCACACGGAAAAGCCGGTCAACCTCGCGCTTTCCATCCGAAACATCGGCAACCGCATCGGCTACGTCTCGAGCCAGACCGACCCGCTCCCGACCACGGTCGTCGTCGCCGGCGCCGCCGAGCTCACCAAGGGCCTCACCTTGGACCTCGACCTGGGCAAGGCCCGCGACTTCGACCTCTACGCCGCCTTCGGCATGGAGGGCCGCCGCAGCCTCACCGAGGGCGTGGGCGGGGCCCTGCGCTTCGGCTATACCTCCTCTCGCCGCGACAACGGCGGCCTGGCGGGCGTGACCGCCGGCGGCGGCCTTTCCTTCAACAAGGCCAACTTCGACTTCGCCTGGATCCCGTTCGGGTCTCTCGGCGACGCCTTCCGCTTCTCGCTCCTCGTCAAATTCTAGAGTGAAGCCGAGTTGGGAGACCCTCAAGCTGGTGCGCTGGAGCGCGCAGGGCAAGACGCGCGCCTTATGCGCCGGCAGCGGCCTGGCGCGCGTCTCCGGCGGGTTCTGGGCCGTCGCCGACGACCTCAACCACCTCATCCGCATCCCCGACGGCAAAGGCCAGGGCCGCGGCTACCGGCTGTTCCCGGGCGATTTGCCGGCCTCCGCCGGGGAGCGCAAGCGGGTCAAGAAGGACCTGGAGTCGCTCATCGACCTGGGCGCTGGACGGCTCGTGGCTTTTCCGTCGGGCTCCAAGGACCGGCGCGCGCGGGGCTCTCTGATCAGGCTCGACGCTCGGGGGCGGTTTAAAAGCGCGTGCGAGGTGGACTTCCGGCCGCTCATCGATCTTCTCGAGACATCGGTGCCGGGGCTCAACATCGAGGGCGGGTATGTGTCCCGGCGCAAGGTCGTGCTCCTTCAGCGCGGCAACGGCAAGGCGGGCTTCAACGGCCTCGTCAAACTGCGGCTGAAGGCCTTCCACAAAGGCCTGGCAGGCCGCTGGCGGGCCTCGGCGCTGCGCATACGGGTCAGGCGGGTGCCGCTCGGTTCCTGGGGGCGCATCGCGCTCTCGTTCACGGACGGGTTCTTTCATGAGGGCACGGCGTACTTCGCCGCGGCCGCCGAAGGGGGGAAGGACACCTACCGGGACGGCAAGGTCGCGGGATCGGTGATTGGGGCGATGGTGAAGGGCAAGAAGCCGGTGATTCTGGCCCGGCTCAAGGGCGAGAAGATCGAAGGGCTGGCGCTCAAGTCGGTGAAGGACGACCTGCTCGAGGTCTGCGCGGTGACGGACGCGGACGATCCGCGGCGGGCGTCGCGGCTGCTGCGGGTCTGGGTCAAGAAGACCGCGTAAGCGGGCGCCCCGACATCGCAGATCAGGCCGCTCCCCTGTCTATCATGTCTTACCCAAGGACCCGGAACGACTGGTTAATTGCTGATATTCGCTGTACAATCCAAGGATGGCATCAATCCATTCCGGAATTGAGCTGGTCAGCCTAATTATTGCTTAAGCAAACCAAGATATGGCAAGAACCCACGGACACGGAAACCCAGACTGGACGCGCGATGAAACAATCCTGGCCCTTGACCTTTACTTGAGCTGTAAAGAGAAGGTCCCATCTCGAAACGATCCTCGTGTTGAAAGCCTGTCGGAATCCCTTCGCCGACTCCCATATCATGCCGCCTTGTCTCGGAAGGAGTCTTTTCGGAATCCTGCAGGGGTAGCCTTCAAGCTTCAAAATATTCGAAAAGTGGCAACAGGCAAGGGCTTGGGGAATGTTTCGGAGATGGACCGTAAAATTTGGCCCGAACTCGGCTCGCGCCCAGAGGAGGTCCGACGACTCGCAGAACTGATTCGGAATGGTGTTCAGGTCGCCCAGTCACTACCCAATTCGGAAGGAGATGACGACGATAGTGAGTTTGTCGAAGGACGCATCGTCACTCAGAACCACAAACGGCGGGAGCGCAACCCGCAGGTCAGAAGGCAATTGCTTAAGGTCCGATGGAGCAAAGGCCGGCTGGCCTGTGATATGTGCCTAGAGCAGTCAAAGTCCGCCGAGCCGTCCTTTGAAGATGCAGGGTTCGAAGCACATCATTTGGTGCCAGTTTCTATGGCGATGGAACGAAAGACACGACTCAGCGACATTGCCCTCCTCTGTGCGAGTTGTCACAGACTTCTTCATCGGGCGATTGCGAGGGAAAAACGTTGGCTGAATATTCAGGACGGCAGAAGGATTCTGCGACTACGCCAAGAGGTTGCCTAACATCGGCTTCAGCCGACGCGCGCCAGTGCGGAGCGCCATTAGCGCGCGCGGCTGAGCCATGCGTTGGCAGACGAATCATATGACGAAAGAAATAGAGGTCGGAATACTCGCGCAGGAGATTCATGACGTTCGAGATAAGATTCTCGTAAGGTATCGGCTAACGAATTACACCCTGTACCTATTGCTTGCGGGCGCCCTGGCAGGCGGCACCCTCCTCGATAGGAAGCCGTTGAGTTGGATGATTCTGTTCGTTCCGCCATGTCTAGTGCTAATTGCTGCCTTTGCAATCCTTCAGCTTGCCTATACCCAGAACCTGACCAACTATGTCAAGGCGAAATCTCGAAAATTGAATTCGTTGTTGGGTTCAGATCTGGTGGACTACGAAGTTCATTATGCCGGTTCGAGGAAATTTGTCCGATATACCTACATTCCCATTTTCATCATCTGGGGAACGTGGCTGGTGTTCTATGGTTGCAGCCTATTTCAAGCGCACCAGTTGCTTGGCGCGAATGGAGACTGGTGGAGCTATCTCAGCGTGAATCTCCTATTGTTCCTGCTGCATATCATCGGTTGCTACAGGATCATCTTCAAGCTCCCTTTCGTTGTTTATGAGGCGAATGAGAAGTAATAAATCATGCTGCCTAGCCAGTTCCCTTTAGACGTCTGAAAACAGGGTCCTGTTGCGTCCGGACGCACCAGCGCAAGGCTAGGCAGCTGCGTCTGCTGAACTGATCGTTAAGGAATCCATGACAAAGAAACGCCTCGCCCGGATCGGAGTGGTCATCTTGATGCTCGGCGTCCTCTGCGTCGTCGGAGGGCTCGTCGTCGTCGGGAGATTCTCCGGAGGCCCCGTCGTCACGATCGTCAACGAGACGGAGGCCCGTCTCAGCGAGGTGAGCTTGACCGGGGATGCCTGGCGTCACGCCGTGCCCGACCTCGAACCCGGCGCGAAAGTCGAGGTCTCGCCGGCGTTCCGGGGGGAAACCGGCATGTCGATCTCGTTCTCGGCCGGAGGCAAGACCCATTCGCCGAAAGCCGGGATCTATCTCGAGAGCTTTGGCGGCTACCGGGCCGTCGTCGTCATCCATAAGGACTTTTCCGTGCTGATGAACTACGGCGCCTCCAAATGAGCGGCCCCCGGATCGCGCTGACCCTCGCGTTCTGCCTCGCGGTCCCGGCCGTCGCCCGGGCCGCCGACGAGACCGTCGCGCCGTCCACCTCGACCGCCGAAGGCGTGCCCAACTTCCGCGAAGTGTCCCCCGGCGTGTACCGCGGCGGCCACCCGACCGCCGCCGGCTGGGCCTTCTTGAGAGGCAAGGGCGTGAGGACGGTCGTGAAGCTCCATCTCGCGTCGGAGGGCTCCGACGACGAAGCCGCGGCTTTAGGCATGACCGTGATCGACGCCTCCGGCCCGCCGGCGACGATCAAGGACGTCTTCGGCGCCCCGGAGCCGGAACGCCTCATGCTCGCCGTCGAATCGCTGCGCGACGAGAGCCTGAGGCCGGTGTACGTCCATTGCCTGCACGGGGAAGACCGGACCGGCTTGGTCGTCGGCCTGTACCGGGTGCTGCACGACGGGAAGACGAAGGCCGCCGCCTACCGGGAGATGCGCCTGCACGGCTTCCACCGCTCGCTGCGGGGCCTGCGGGCCGTGTGGAAGCGGTTCAACGGTCGATCCATCCCCGGAGTCCGGTAGAGGTTTCATCAGAGGGAGCGTCATGAATAAGCCCAAAGCGCTCGTGCTGGCCGCGTTCACCGTCTGGCCCATCGCCTACATGTTCTTCTTCATGGCGACCGTCGCCTCGTCGTTCTTCTTGATGAGAGGAGGCTCGAATCAGATGCCCTCGTTCTTCGGCGTCCTGATCGTCCTGCACTTCTTCACGATGGCGGAGATGCTCGGCCTGCTCGTGTTCTACATCCTGCACCTGTTCAAGACCGACGAGATCGCGCAGGACAAGAAGGCCCTGTGGGCCGTGGTCCTGTTCATGGGCAACGCGATCGCGATGCCCGTGTATTGGTACCTGTTCGTGTGGAAGCCGCTCCAGGGCGAGCCCCAGGCCTGACGCGTCCAGAAAGGCGGGCCAGCGCCACTATGACCATTGTCATAGAGAGGTTTTCGACCTACAATTTACGGGTGACGGTCTTCGAAGCCTCGAACGACACGCTCAAGGAGTTCTATCTGTTCATCTCCACGCAATCCTTGGGGACGGTCGTACGCGCGCATTGCGACCGCCCTCCGAAGAAGATCGCCCATTGGCGGAAGGGCCAGGCGATCTTCTACAACGAGGTGGAGGTCCTGCCCGACGAGGCCCAGGCCTGGGAGTTCCTGGAAAAGTACGTCGGCACGCTTGAGCGGACCGGCTGGAAAGTCCTAGTCTAGGCGCATGACGCAGACGACGCTCGAAGCCGCGAAGGAGCAGGTCCGCCGTATCATCGGCTTGCTGGGCCGATCCGGCGAGGCGGCCGACGGGGCGTGCGCCGCGAGGCTGGAGGATGAGCTGTCGTCGATGGACGGGCGCTTCGGGACGAAGGAAGCCCTGTTCCGGATCGGCGAGTCCTGCCATCCCAAGGCGCTCGGCGACCGGTTCATACCGGGCCTGAGCGACGGCGAGTGGCGTCGCGAACTCGAGGTCCTGGAAGGGCGGTGCGCGGCGGCCTTCGACGAGCTCGAGCGCGCCCGCCCCTGAGCGCCGCGCGATCGCGGATTCGGCCGCCCCTGTCTATCATGTCTGACTCGTGGTCTCGGAAAGACTGGTTAATTGCTGATATTCGCTGTACAATCCGAGGACGACTGATCTCTTGACGGAATTGAGCTGGTCAGTCTGATTATTGGTCAGGCGCCTTAGAGACAACGATGTCAACGATCCGATCTGCAGAACCTTCCGATGCAGGGAAGCTGGCCGCGCTGGCTGAGCGAACATTTCGGGATACATTTGGCGGCGTGAATGCGATTGAAGATATGAATCTTCATTGCAAAACCAGTTACGGCGAATCGATCCAAGCGGCGGAGATCTCGAATGCGGAGATGGTCACGTTGGTATGTGAAGAGAAAGGGAGTCTGATCGCATTTGCACAGCTTCGCTGGGGAAAAGCGCCGGATTGCGTCTCCGCGAACCGTCCCGGGGAGATTCAAAGACTCTATGTGCTGAACGCATGGCACGGCAAAGGTATCGCAAAAGACCTGATGGCGGCGTGCATGACTCAAATGGAGAAGCGCGGATCGGATGTCGCCTGGCTCGGTGTTTGGGAGCGAAATCCAAGAGCGATCTCGTTCTATAAGAAATTCAAGTTTGTAGAAGTCGGAGACCACATTTTCAGTTTAGGGGCTGATCCGCAGCGAGACATCGTCATGGCACGCCCGATCGGCGGCTCGGCGGGGAAACGTGACGATCGAAATTAAGATCCGCCGTGCGGATGGTCTTCATGAGTTCCAGTGGTGTGCGAGTCTGATGGCGAGCTCTGAGCCCTGGATCACCCTGCGCCGGAATTATGATTCCGCATTAGGCGTCCTTCAAGACCCATCGCGGGAGGTGTATGTCGCGACCATCGGAGGCGAGCCTGCGGGCTTGATCGTCGTGGTGATGGGGGGAGCATTCAGGGGTTACATACAGACGGTCGCTGTCGATCCGGCGCAGCGCGGTCACGGGATCGGATCCCGCCTCATCCGGTTTGCTGAAGAGCGGATCCTTGCCGAAACCCCGAACGTGTTCATCTGTGTTTCTTCTTTCAACTCGAGGGCCAGAGAATTGTACGCGAGGCTGGGCTATGAACCTGTGGGAGAGCTGAAGGACTATGTCGTCCGGGGATACTCTGAACTGCTGTTGCGCAAGACGGTAGGGCCTCTCGCCGATTTCCCGCGAGGGAAATCCGACGCGGCGGCTCCATGAACGAGCCTCGGCACGAGCGGCCGGAGCCATAACGCAGGCCGCCTCCCCGTGATTTGAGCCTAATTTGGTCGCGGCCTCGGCTCGCCGGGGGCATACTATGCGAGGAGCCCGGAGGCGAACATGGATATCCAACCCCTGCTGCTGGCGTACACCGCCGCGGCGCTCGTGGCCCTCGGCGTGACGGCCGCGTTTTCCGCCTCGATCGAGCAGACGCTCATACGGCTGCTCCCCGAAGGCGTCGCCATACACTGGGCGAAGTTCATCAAGTTCGGCGTGTTCGCCGTCTCATTCACCGGCGGCCTGCCCGCGCCCCTCGGCGGCGGCTTCATCGACCGCAACGCCCCGCCGGGGCCGCCTCCGGGAGTGGCCGAGGGCCTGATGATCGTCATGAACTCGGCCAGCGGCGCGCTGATGGCGGCTGCGTGGGTGCTGCTCGCGTTCTTCGGCACAACCTTGATGGCGCTGATCGCCGGCCGCGCCTACCAGGCCCTGCGCAAGTACCGGGAGGAGCAGGCGGCCGAAGTCTCCCGGCGCGAGGCGGACAGGAAGGAGGATAAGGCGCGCCAAGAGTCCCAGCCGGTGAAGCGGAAGGAGCCGGCCGAGGCGCGCCCCGTCGTACAGGAGAAGCCCGGCGCTCATTCTCCGCCGCGGAGATAGTCTGATTTCAAATTCGGCCGGGAAAATAGGCTGAAACTTGTAACAAAAGCGTTCACCGCTGACGGGGGAGCGCTGTTAGACTAATAGGAATGCCCCCGTTCCGGGTTTTCCTGACAGCGGCGCTGGTTTTCGCCGCTTCGACCGCCGCTCGCGCCGCCGTCCTGCGCGAGGCGACGGGCCTCGTCCAGGTCCGGCCCGCCGGGGGCGACAGCTGGCGCCCCGCCGGCAAGACGCCCCGCCCGATGGGAGAGGGGGACGGGATCCGGACCGGCTTCAACGCCAAGGCGCGCGTCGAGCTCAACGGCGGGACGGTCCTGATCGCCGAGGGCAACGCCCACGTGTCCGTCGAGGTGGACACGCCCGGGCACACGAGCGTCCACGCGCTGTTCGGCACGGTGAGGATGATCGCGGACGCGCCGCGCGGGCGGTCGGTGTCGGTGCGCACGCCGACGTGCGTCGTGCGGGCGCGCGGGGAGCGCGTGCTGGCGCGCGTGACCGTGGCGGGGGGCGGGAACACGACGGTCGAGGTGGAGGAGGGCGTGGCGGGCGTCGAGGACAACCGCGGCGCGTCGGTGATCCTGCGCAGGGATCAGCGCATCGAGGTGGACCTCGCGGGCGTGCACGAGCCGACCGCCGCGCCGACGCCGGTGCAGGCGCGCAAGATCGACTTCATGGCGTCGATGCGGCGGGAGCTGGGCTTCGAGCTGGGGCGCGACGCGGACTTCGCGGCGGCCGCGCGCGAGACGCGCCGGGCGGAGCGCGAGCAGGGGCGCCTGCTGACCGACGCGGACGGACGGCGCGTGCGCGTCGAGGAGTACGTGGTGCGCCCCGCGGGTAACCGGCTGGCGCTCGTGGTGATGAACGGGCGGCCGGAGGGCCTGTCCTACTACGCGTGGGACGGGACCTTCGACGCGGCGCTGCCGGCGGACCTGTCGGGCGTCTTCGCGAGCCTGAGGGGCGGCGCGTCGGCGAGCGCGTGGACGGTGACGGATTTCACGATGACGCGCGCGGACGCGGCGGATTCGCTGGCGGAGAAGGGCTCCGGCGGCCATCAGGTGGACGTGAACGGGAACGCGGACCCGCTCGACGACGTCGCGGGCGGCGGCGCGGCGTTCCGGACGATCTTCGACCGCTACGGCTTGTACGCGAACGGGGCGCTCAAGCGCGGGTTCACCGGCGTGAACCTGCAGACCTACGCGGACGCCGCGGCGAGCACGACGAACGATCCCCTGACCGGGGCCTTGCTCGGCGCGGCGCTGCCGGTCGTCGTGATCAACACGACCTTCCCGGACGCGGCGGCGGCGCGCCAGGTGAGGCGCGAGTCGTACGGCGACGGGACGACCCTCGTCCGGGAGACCCTCGCGCTCGACTTCGGCGGCGGCGCGGGGCCGCGCTCGGGCTTCGCCTCGCCCGACCGCAACGTCGAGGACCGGACGACGTTCGGAGGACGGACGATCAAGATCGTCCTGCCGTCCGACGCCATCGGCGCGACGAGGCAGACGCCGTGAGGCTGTTGATAGCCGTCGTGCTCTCGATGGCGGCCGCGTCAGCGGACGCGATCGAGATCACTCCCATCGCGGGCATCCAGGCGCTCGGCGGCGTGCACTTCTTCCGCGGGGACAAGGGCGCGCTGTCGGGGAACGCCGACGCGGTGTTCGCGCCCGCGATCCGGCACGACGAGGACTGGTCGTTCCTCCCGTCCGTGCGCTCGTCCTACGAGGGGACGCGGCGCGTGACCGACACGCTCGGGACCGCGACGCCGGCGCAGGAGCGCATGGAGCACAAGGTCGCGTTCCGCGCGGTGTGGGCCGACCCGGCGTCGCGCTGGCGCCTGAAGCCCGGGATCTCGTACAAGCTCGGGTTCCTGAAGGAGACGGCCGACGAGTCCTGGGGCGGCGGCCTGTTCGACGAGCGGCTGTGGACGGTCGGCGCGGAGGCGGAGTTCCTCACGCGCGAGCCGCACTCGGCGCGCGCGGCGCTCGACTGGTTCGACGCGTCGTATCCCAACTACACGAGCCTCGAGTCGCAGGCGGCGCTGCAGTTCGCGGGCGCGCCGGTCGCGCGCGAGCTGGTGGGCGACAGCGTCCTCGACCGCAGCGGCGTGCGCCTCGGAGCGGCGTTCGACATGCCCGTCGGCGAGCGCGTGCGGCTCGACGCGGGGCTGTCCACGGTGTGGTCGCGCTACTCCAGCCAGAAGGTCGTCAACGACGCGGGGCAGTTCGACGCGGACACGCGCGCGGACTTCCTGACCGCGCTGAGCGTCGCCGCCCGGATGCCGCACGAGTGGAACGCCGACCTGCGCGCGCTGGGGTCGCTGACCTTCGGCCTGGGCGTGCTGTCGTCGAACCAGAACGGCTACGACGCCTCGCGCGGGGCGTTCCTGGCCAAGTTCTACGACTATCGCGAGGTGTCGGTGACGCCGGCGGTGAAGCTGCTCGTCGGGCCGCAGCGCGCGCCGGTGGCGGTGGACCTCTCGATCGGCTGGCGGCGACGCTCGTACGCCGGGCGCCGGGCGCAGGACGAGACGGGGGCGTACGCCGGCGGGCCGCTCTCGACGACAGAGTGGACGGTCGCGAGCACCTTGACCTATCCGATCGTCAAGCGCTTCAGCCTCGTGTTCACGCTCGAGCGGGCGAGCGCCAAGTCGAACCAGCGCTTCGAGCGCTACTACCGCTACGCGTACGAGGCGACGAGCGCGCTCGCCGGCTTCCGGTGGGACTGGTGATGAGGCGCCTGCTCGCCGCCGTCTGCGCCGTCATGCTCGCGGGCTCCGCGCGGGCGGCCGCGGTCGTCTGGACCGGCGGCGCGGCCGGGGACTGGAACGTCGCGGGCAACTGGACGCCGGCGTCGGTGCCCGGGGCGTTCGACGCGGTGACCATCCCGTCCGGGACCGTCGTGGCCTACTCGACGGACCCGGCGCTCGGCGTCGCCTCGCTGACCTTGGGCGAGGCGGGCGTGACGCCGGCGGCGGTGCTCCAACTCTCGACCGGGCTCGCGGTCGGCGGGACCATGCTCATGCGCGACGGCGCGGCGCTCCAGGTCTCCACGGGGGCCTCGGTGGCGGCGACGGACATCGCCCTGCTCCCGGGGACGAGCGTCGCCTTCACCGTCGCGCCCGCCGCGACGGGGCCGGCGCCCTTCCTGAGGTTCTACGCCTCGGGCTCGTTCAACCTGGCCGGCGGCTCGACAATCACGGCGCGCGGGCGCGGCTACGCGGCCGGCGCCGGGGCGGCGGCCGGGGCGGGCGCGGGCGGAGGCGGGGCGGGCTCGGCGGGGGCG